>NZ_JBHWVJ010000030.1:0-85806 GCF_042736725.1 Streptomyces sp. NPDC060028
CGATGCACCGCACCGGACACCGCGCCCCGGCAAACCTTTCCGGCCACAGCACTAGAACCTCACGATCGCGCCCCCGACAGGACGGGCGTCCCTCCGCGGGGCCGGGGTGGCAGCAGGGTCAGGTGTTCCTCCCCGACCAGGCCGAAGCGCAGCGCGAGCGCGACGAGCGCCTCCCGTTTGCCGTTGCGTCGGCTGCAGCGCCCCGGGCCTTCGGCCGGTTCGGCGAGGCGGAGCTTGTCGCCCGCGAGGTAGTCGATGTGCGAGCTGACCGCGCGGGCCGACAGCTGTCCGAACTCCGGGTGGCTGCGCAGCCGTTCGACGACCTGGGGCGTGGTCGGGACGGCGATGGCCGACTCGTCGCGCAGCCGCGGCTCGCACAGCGCGACCAGCACCAGGAAGTACGCGGCGGTCTCGTCCAGGGAGTACGCCGTGAGCGTGCGGGTTCCCCACGGACCGCCCACCCCGGGACGGTCGAGGTAGAGATGTCCGGGCGCGAACACCTGGAAGCTGACCGCCGCCCCCCGCCCGGGCAGCACGACGCGGGCGAACTCGAAGGGGATCGGAGCCGCCGCCCGGCGCGGCGGCACCCTCAGGTACTCGCCCGCCCCCTCGGGGTTCTCCACCAGATAACTCTGCGTCGGGCTGTGGTTGGTGAGCTGCCAGTGGTCCTGGGTCACCCGGATCTCCCCGGCGAGCCGGGAGACCGCGGGGTCGCAGAGCCGGAGCTCGACCGGGACCGTGTCCGAGCCCCGGCCGAACCGTACGACTTCCCCCGGCCCGAGCCGCATCGTCACACCGAGCCCGGCGCGGGTCCCCAGCCCCACCCCCGCCCCCGCTCCGTCGCCGTAGGCCCCGGTGGTGTCCCCCGGGACGTGGATCACGACCCCGCTCATCGCCATCCCCTCCTCCTCGTACGCCTCGTACGCTTCGTCGTCCCGCTACGGCCTGATGCCGTCGTACTGCAGCACCCGGTAGGCCGACTTCCCCACCACGTCCCACTGCGAGACGATCAGGGTCAGGGACGTCGGGCTCGCGCTGCCGGGGTGGATGTACCCGCCGTAGAGGAAGGGCAGCTGCGGCCTGCCCCAGTGGTGCGGCGGGCGGGCATCGCCGACGACCTGCGGGGTGGGGGCGCTCCACCCGGCGTCCGGCCGGGGCGCGGTGCGCGTACAGATCGAGTAGTCGTCGACGTCGAAGTAGCTCATGCAGTACGTCCCGCCGATCCGCTTGACGGAGAACTCCCCGATGTTGTGCCCGGAGAGGATGGCCGACGGTCCGACCGCCGTGGTCCACTGCCAACGGCCGTCGAGATGGGCCCAGTTCTGCTGGGCGCCGAAGTTGCCGGCACGGAACTCGTCGGGCCGGATGCGGAACAGCTGGATCGCTCCGCCGTCGCCCCGATTGCGGTGACTGCCGTTCCAGCGCTTGGAGAAGATGTACAGCCAGCCGTCGGGGTCGATGCCCGCGAAGGACCACATGCCGTACATCGACTGGTTCGCGCCCTGGACATCTCCGGGCCAGTGGTACGGGTAGTCGTTCCAGGTGATGCCGTAGTCGTCGGAGTAGGCGACGCCCGACATCAGGGAGCCGTCGTAGCCGTGGGGCGGATCCCAGGTGGTCACGGAGGTGTACTGGATGTAGGTGCGGCCGCCGAATTCGATGCAGTCGTTGGGGATCCGGCTGGTCTCGTAGCCGAAGCCGTTGTCCTGGTTGTGCTGGTAGTCGAACAGCTGCCGGGCGTCGCCGCCGGTGGGCATGGCCCAGGTGAAGGAGATCGGGGTCCTGCCCGAGGCGTCGAATTCGGCCTGGTTCAGCATCACGGGGCAGCCGAGGGTGGGACCCCCCAGGGCGGGCTCGGGCCATGCGTCACCGAAGACGTAGCCCCAGGTGTTGTCGTGCTCCCGGTGGTACGGGATGGCCAGGTCGCCGGAACCCAGTCCTTGCGCGCCGGCGGAGTCGCCGGGCCGCTCGCACAACGGCGTACCGGTCTGCAGCAGCCGCGCGGCCGGGGCCCGGCGGCCGACGGCGACCGCGGTTCCGGGGGCGGCGCCGAGCAGCCCGGCCCCGAGGGCGAAGCCCATGCCGGTCTTGATCGCCGCCCGACGGGTGGTGTCGTGGCGTTCCGGCTGCGAGGGGATGGGCATGGTGAGATCCTCCGTGGGTGTCGGGGGCCGGGACCCGTCGTCCCTTGAAGCGTGGCCCCCGCACGGAGTATTTGTAGAGTAAGTTTCTAGACAATTATTCTAGAAAGACGCCGTGAGGGCGCCGTTCAGCTCAGGGTCGAGACGTCGATCGCGAAGCGGTAGCGCACGTCGGAGGCGAGGACGCGCTCGTACGCCTCGTTGATCTTCTCGGCGGGGATGACCTCCACCTCGGCGCCGATGCCGTGCTCCCCGCAGAAGTCCAGCATCTCCTGCGTCTCGCCGATGCCACCGATCAGCGAACCGGCGTACGACCGCCCCTGCATGATCAGCGAGAACACGCTCAGCGACAGCGGCTCGGCGGGCGCGCCGACGTTGACCATCGCGCCGTCCACGGCCAGCAGCCCGAGGTAGGCGTCGAGGTCGAGTACGGCGCTCACCGTGTTGACGATGAGGTCGAAGGCCCCGGCGAGCGTCTCGAAGGTCTCGGGGTCGCTGGTGGCGTGGTAGTGGTCGGCGCCCAGACGCAGGCCGTCGTCCATCTTCTTCAGCGACTGCGACAGCACGGTGACCTCCGCGCCCATCGCGTGCGCGATCTTGACCGCCACGTGGCCGAGGCCGCCCAGCCCGACGACGGCGACCTTCTTGCCGGGGCCGGCTCCCCAGCGGGCCAGCGGCGAGTACGTCGTGATGCCGGCGCACAGCAGCGGCGCGGCCTCCTCCAGTGCGATGGTGTCGGGGATCCTGACGACGAAGTCGTCGTTCACGACGACGTGCGTGGAGTAGCCGCCCTGCGTGAGGGTGCCGTCCTTGCCGATCGAGCCGTAGGTGAGGGTGTTGCCCTTGAGGCAGTACTGCTCCCTGCCCGTACGGCAGTTGGCGCACTCGCGGCAGGAGTCGACCATGCAGCCCACGCCGACCCGGTCACCGGCGACGTACGCCGTGACCTCGGGGCCGACCTCGGCGACGACGCCCGCGATCTCGTGGCCGGGCACCACGGGGTAGGTGGCCTCGCCCCATTCACTGCGGGCGTGGTGGATGTCGGAGTGGCAGATGCCGGTGTACTTGATCGCGATGAGGACGTCGTGCGGGCCGACGTCGCGGCGCTCGATGGTGGTCGGGGTGAGCGGATCGGTCGCCGATGTGGCGGCGTACGCGTTGACGGTGAGCATGTCGTCTCCAGTGGTCGGTATGACAGCGCCCTCCACAAGCCTCCCGCGCGTGTCACGGCTCCGCCACGCCACACCGACAGCCGCACGGCGCCGCCGCCGCTGAACAGGCCGCGCTCGCGCCATGTAGTCATTAGGTCGACGCAGGGTGACAATCAGTGCCGGTTGGGGGAGACCCCGGAGCTGACCCGGACCGCGTCAGACGCCACAGAATCCACGCCGCAGGGCGCGCTCCTCGAGACCGGAGCCGATCCCGACCCCGACCCCGATCCCGACCCCGATCCCGACCTGTGGCTGCTCGGCGGCGCGGGCGTGCTGGTGGCTGCCGGTGCGGGCACCCTCTTCGCCGCACGCCGAACCCGTGCGGACGACGGCGTCGGCGATGGCGCCGCGACCTGACCGGGCGATCAGGCTGATTCACGACCCGATCCGCAAACTCTTGACAACTGGTCATGTACCTGACTGCAGTGGGCGCTGCGCCACTCCCATGAACGGCACCACACCCCGAAGGGAAGCGATCAGCGCATGACCAAGCCCGAGAGCACGGGATACGACTACGACGTCGTCATCAGCGGAGCCAGCCTCGCCGGCAGCGCCGCGGCGATTCTGCTCGCTCGACGCGGTGTCCGCGTCGCACTGCTGGAACGCCGCTCGGACCCCGACGCGTACAAGGTGCTGTGCACCCACTCCCTCACGGCCAACGCCTATCCGGTGCTGGACGAACTCGACCTCGTCCCTGCTCTCGAGAAGGCCGGAGCCGTCCGCAACGAGGCCCGCTGGTACACCCGCTGGGGATGGATCGAGCCGAGGGCGGCGCCGGCGGGCCCCGAACTGCCGTACGCGTACAACATCCGGCGCAGCACCCTCGACCCGCTGATCAGATCCCATGCGGCGCAGACCCCTGGCGTCGATCTGCTCCTCGGCCACCACGTGACCGGTCTGGTCCGGGAAGCCGGGCGAACTGTGGGGGTGCGCGCGTCGACCCCACAGGGCGAGCGTGAGATCCGGGCGCGCCTGGTGGTCGGCGCCGATGGCAAGGACTCGGCCGTGGCGAAGTTCGCCGAGGTCCGTGCCCGGCAGTACGAGAACGCGCGGTTCGGCTACCTCGCGCACTTCCGCAACCTTCCGCTGCACGGCGGGATCGGCCAGACCTGGTTCCTCGAGCCCGACATGGCGTACGCGTTTCCCAACGACGACGGGGTGACGGTCCTCGCGGTGCTCCCGGACAAGAAACGGCTGCCGGCCTTCCGGGAAGACCTGGAGGGCAGCTTCCTCTCCTTCGTCCGCGCCCTGCCCGAGGCACCGCCCATCGACTCCGCCGAGCGCATCACCAAGATCATCGGAAGTGTCAACTACCCCCTCATCAGCCGCGAGCCGACCGCGCCGGGCGTCGCGCTCATCGGCGACGCCGCCCTGACGGGCGATCCCCTGTGGGGAGTGGGTTGCGGGTGGGCTCTGCAGTCCGCGCGATGGCTGGCGGAGGCGGTCGCCCCGGCCGCGACCGGCCGCGGCGACCTCGCCCGGTCCCTCGCGGTGTACGCACACAGGCACCGGCGCCAGCTGCGTGGCCACCAGTCCCTGGCCGCCGACTACGCCAAGGCCCGCCCGTTCAACCCCGGGGAGCGGCTGATGTTCTCGGCGGCGGCGCGCGATGAGGCGATGGCGCGGCACATGTATCTGTTCGCATCCCGCCTGATCGGCCCGTCGCGCTTCCTGAACCCCGTGGCACTGGCCAAGGCTTCGGCCGTCAACATCAAGCACCGCGGGGCATGACCGACACCCCTCCCACGTGACTCCCGCTCATCAAGTGCGCCGCGGCGAAGGCGGTCGCACCCTGTCGCCTACAGCCAGTCGCGCTTCTTGAAGATGACGTACAGGCTGACGCAGACCACAGCCATCAGCAAGATCGCGAAGGGGTAGCCGCCTGCCCAGTGGAGTTCGGGCATGGTGTCGAAGTTCATGCCGTAGATGGTGCCGACCAGGGTGGGGGTGAAGAGGATGGCGACCCGTGAGGAGCCTTGAAGTCGTCACCTTCGCGGCACGAACCTGCGGCAATCGATGGGAGAGGCCTTCTGACCTGCGGCTATCCGCCCTTCAGGCTCCTTCGCCGTGCTGACTACTGATGCGGCTAATCCTCCCCAGCGGCTCCCCAGCCGAGCCTCATTCTCCCCAGCGCCTGAGGGAATGAGCCAAACGCATGCCAGGAGGCACGCTCTGTCGGACGATGGAGGTGCATAGGAGCACGGACAGCTGGAGACAGGGGAGAGGCATGCGCGTTGACGTACGGGTGGCGGCCGAGGCTGACGAGTTGCGCTCACTGCACAACTGGCTCCGGGCAGACACGGACATCCGCAGGTCATCCTGGCTGACACTCCAGGAACAGCCTCCCGAGCCCGGGCAGATGGGCGGCTTGGTGGATGTCATCCAGTTGGTAACCGACAACGGGTGGAGCGCTGCCTCCTTCGTTGTCGCATTGGCCGCTTGGAAGCGAACAAGGCCCCAGGACCCGCGGATCGAGATCAGGCGGGGTGAAACCGTGATCGTTCTTACGCAGTGTAATGATGGCGAGATCGACCGTGCCGTCCGAGCTCTTGAGGCTCCGGCTCCCGATGATGCCCCAGACGCGTGAGTGCCCTTCCCGACCCTGGTGCGACCCGAGCTGTGCTGATAGGCACGAGTCGCTATGACCACCTTGAGCAACTGCCGGCAGTGTCCAACAATCTGACCGCTTTGGCCGCGACGTTGGCAGAACCCTTCTCGTGGGGGTTACCGCCGGAACACTGCGTGACCCTCTCCAACCCCACAACTGCTGAAATGACCATGGCTGCTGTACGGGCGGCAGCCGAGCAAGCGCGTGACACCGTGCTCATCTATTTCGCGGGTCATGGGCTGGTTGACCCGGAGAATGATCTCTATCTGGCCTTGCCGCAGTCCAGGCAGCAACGGGTCGAGACCGGGTTGTCCTATCGCTGGCTACGGCAGGCGCTCCTGAACGGCCGGGCCGAGCGATGTGTCGTCGTCCTCGACTGCTGCTATAGCGGCCTTGCGCTGGGGTCGATGGGCGGACCAGTAGACCTGGCCGATCAGGCATCCGTGGAGGGGACATTCCTGCTCGCTGCTGCGGCAGAAACGCGTACAGCACTTGCCCCACCAGGTGAGCCGTTCACTGCCTTCACGGGAGAGCTCCTGAATGCCCTTCAGGTGGGCATACCACACGGCCCTGAGTTGCTGGAGTTCGGTGCGCTGTACCGACACATGCGCATCAGTTTGGCGGCCAAGGGGCGTCCCGCACCCCAGGCGAGAGACAGGAACACGGGAGCGCAACTAGCTCTCGGCCGTAATCCTGCGTACCTACCTGCAACGGGGTCTGCTCCTCCCGCTGGCAAGAACCATGCGTCAGAACACTCCTGGCCCAACCCCTCGGATATTCGCACTGTCAAGGGCTTCTTTAAGGCATTGTCAGACGTTCGCGTCACGAGCGGCCTCACCCATCAACTGGTCAGCCGACGTTCTGGTGGGCGCGTCTCAGCTGGCACCGTCAGTCGGCTCTTGAACCGCGAGAGCCTGCCCAGGACCTGGCAGACCACAGCGGCGTACCTGTCTGCCTGCGGCCTTCCAGATGCACAGGTCGCCGAGTGGCAAGCCGTGTGGATGCGGCTGCTGGCAGAGACGACGATCGAGGCGGCTGCTCAGGCCGCCCCACGACCGAGCCACGACCATAGCCCCACATTGATAGAGCGATTGGCAGGGAGACTATCCCGACGAAACGGCCGCAGTTGAGATCCCCGTTCAGGGAGTAGCTGCGGCAGTCGGGAGCGGCTGCTGCGGAGCCGGAGCCTCGCTGTCATCACCAAAGATCGTGTTCCAAGCAGCGATGGCCAGCAGCGCAGCCACGACAATGACGCCCGTCGCAGGCTTCTTCACCTGCTTGACGGCTGACGGCCGCACCCAGTGCCCTGCCCGGTAGTAGGGCTTGTCGCTCTTCTGCGCCACGGCGCTCTCCCCCGAAACGAGACTGCTTCTCTACACCTTTGCCAGTGTGGCAGCGTCCAGCCGAACGAGGGGGCAAACGATTACGTGCGGCCGATTCTGAACCGCCCGGGTCCGGTTCCACCGGCTGGCCAGGGGTGAAGCCAATCACCCTCGCCGCGGATGACAGCTATGTCAGCCAGCCTTGTCGACAGCAGTTGCCGTTGCGGTATGGCGGCGGAGGGAATCCTGCGGTACTACCTGCTGAAGAGAAGTGCCCTGGTGAGCACGTGGGTCATTCCGTCCACCTACGATCCCTGCGCGTTCTCAGCGGCGAAGACGGCCGCTCGGAAGACACTGCGGATCTCAGTCAGGGGCTCGCGGTCGCGGTTGAAGCGGAGCTTGTTGGTGAGGAGGGCGGCCCAGCGGCCCTGGGCCGGGCTGATCCACATGCCCGTGCCGGTGAAGCCGTAGTGGACCCAGACGTCCTCGGCGGGGGTGGTGCCGGGGGCGGGGTGCCAGAAGAGGCCGCGGGCGGGGGTGAGGACGCCGGTGTGGATGCGGAGGGAGTCCTTGGTCCAGGTCGCGCCGAAGGCGGCCTGGGTGGGGGCGAGCATGTGGCGGAGGAAGAGGGTGAGGTCGTCGAGGACGGAGAAGGTGCCGGCGATGCCGCAGACGCCGCCGAGGAGGCGGGCGGAGAAGTCGTGGGCGGTTCCCTTGAGGTGGGTGCCGGTGGTCTCGTCGTACTCGGTGGGGGCGCCTCGGTGGTGGGGAGGGGGCCGAAGCGGGTGTGGGTCATGCCCAGCGGGTGCCAGACGCGGTCGGTGGCGAGCCGGTTCAGGGGCTGGCCCGAGAGGTGTTCGGCGAGGTAGCCGAGGACGAGGGCGGCCCGGTCGGTGTACTCGACTGCCTCGCCCGGCGGGCGGTGGAGGGCTTCGTGGAGGACGCCGTCGCGGATGTCCTGGGGGTCGGTGCCGTAGAGGTTCTTCAGGTTGGCGCGGAGGGGCAGGCCCCCGGTGTGGGTCAGGAGGTGGTGGGCCGTGGCCCGAGCCAGGGGGTGGCCGGCGACATCGTCCCAGAAGGTGCCCAGAGGGGTGTGGAGGTCGAGCTTGCCCTCTTCAGAGAACGTGCCGATCGTGGACCAGACGGCGAGGATCTTGGTCAGGCTGGCTACATCGAAGACCGTGTCCAGCCGCATGGGCTCGTCGGGCCGGTCGGGGTCGAGGAGGCCGACGGCTCCGCTCGCGCGGATGCCGTCGGCGTCCCCGACCGCCCACACCGCGCCGGGGTAGACCTCCTCGCGCACGCCGGTCTGCAGGATGTCTTCGATACGGGCGGTGGAGGGCGTGGTCATGGTCTCCCGATCGTCGTACGGCCGCGGGTGGTCCGTCGGTCAGGTTAGTGAGGCCGCCGGGGCGGTTCCGGCTCCGCCACGGGCAGAGTCAGGTGAGCCGATGATGGAGGGGGATCCTGGCTCGCATCTCCCTCTGCCTCTCTGCGGGGACCTGTGTGACGAAACCGGGTGCGAGATTCGGCGTCGGCGTACCGTGCTCGGGATGACGGATACGACTCGAGAAGATGGTCTGGCAGTAGTGCTGCCCGCTCTGTCCGACGCGTTCGGACTGGGCGCGGTGAGTGATCGGCGGTTCCTTGCCCATGGCCTGATGAACCGGAACTGGCGGCTCGTGACGGCGACAGGGGCGTACGCGCTCAAGGAGATCATCGACGTTCCTCTGCCGAAGGTTCGTAGGAACCTCGCGGTCCTCGTGGACCTGGCCCGTGAGGGCATCCCGGTGCCGGCGCCGCTGTTCGACGCCGGTGGCGACCTCGTGGTGGAAGTCGGTGATCACGGCTACTGCGTCCTGCCGTGGGTGGACGGCGAGCACCTTCAAGGGACGGACCTCCCGCTCGACCAGGTCCGCGATCTCGGTGCTCTCCTGGGCCGCCTACACGAGGGCCTGCAGCGGCATGGGCCCGGCCCGGTCCCGGAGCAAGCACCGGTTGCGAAGGTCCGTGATGTGGCCGAGGCCGACCGGGCCGCCGCTGCTCTCGCGAGTCGCCTCCCGGCCGATCCGGTCACCGACTTGGACAAGGCCGCCGCTGAGGCCCTGCACAGCCGCCGAGGCCTCCTCGCCCGGTACGCCGGTGCCCGACCGGACGGCGAGGTGCCGGCCGGGCCGTACGGGTGGACGCACGGCGATTTCCAGTACCGCAACCTGCTGCGCCGCGACGGCCAGGTGGTGGCAGTACTGGACTGGGACCGGCTCGGGGTCCGTGCGTACGGGGAGGAGGTAGCGCGGACCGCGCAGGTGCAGTTCGGGGTAGGTGGTGTCTTCGACCTCGACCGTGTCGCCGCGTTCTGCTCCGGGTACCGGTCCGTGATCGATCTGTCCGAGGGCGACCTCGCCGACGCGGTGAAGCGGCTGTGGTGGAAGCGGCTGACCGACTTCTGGCAGCTGGAGTTCTACCTCGACCGCCAGGACCCCACCTTCGGCGAGATGTTCCTGACGGACGAGGCACTGCTGAACTGGTGGACCGACCGCGCCGACGAGGTGCAGGCCGCCTACGCGGCCCGTTAGCCGGCGGCGGCTGCCGCCGGGATGAGCCCGGCGGCAGCCAGCTCGGGCAGGCACGGCCGGACCAGCGGCGCTGCCCCGGCGAGGGCCTTCGCGCCGAGGCCGGCCCGGTCAGCCGTCTCGATCGCCTGCACCCAGGCGTCCACGTTGTCGGGGTGGAGGATGATTCCGCCGTCTCTCACCGCCTCGCGAATGCCGCCGCGGGACGAGCCGATCGTGGGGACGCCGTGGAGCCCGGCTTCCACGATCACCCGGGGGAAGGCGTCCTCGACCTGGGAGGGCACGAGCAGCAGGTCGTTCGCGGCGTAGATCGGGCCCATGGCGTAGGTGCGGGGGACCCAGTGCACGTTTGGGTACGCGGTGAACTCACGGGCCGTGTCCCACCAGCCCTCGACGAGGGTGAACCGGAGGGCGGGCAACCGGCGGATCAGCTGGTGCAGGAGGGCCGCGCCCTTGGCGGGGATGGGGTTGACCATCAGCACGCCGCCGGGGACGCGGGCGGCTGTGCCGTGCCCCGCGGCGAGGAGGGGCCCGGCGCCTTCGGCCGGCGCGAACGGCGGGTAGAAGACGACCGCCTTCGTATCGGCGTGGGCCTGGGCCCGTCCGGCGACGAACTCCGACGTGGCGAGGGCGACGTGCGGTCGGCCGTGGAGAATGCCCATGCTGTTGGCCGAGACCGAGTGCAGCCACCCGGCGACCCGCGAGGACCGGCGGGCAAGGACGGTGAGGTCGGCGGCCCGTTCCTGCGAGGTCACCACCAGCTCCGGCCGCGCCTCGGCCAGGAGGCCCTTCAGCGTCGCTTCCACCCTGTCCTGCGGCACTGCTCGGCACGAGACGCCGTTCCACTGGTAGCGGACCTCCCCGCCGGCCTCCTCCCACACGGTTCCGTGGGCCCGGAGGTGGGCGCGCAGGTGGCCGATCTGGGCGGACCCGTTCCAGGGGGCCTCGTGGCTGCCGAGGTAGACGACCCGCCAGCCGGCCCGGACGAACTCTTCCGCCAGGAGCTGCTGGGAGACCTCCGCGCCCCCGATCAGCAGCGGTGGTGGGGTCCGCCGCCATACGAACACCACCGTCGGGCCGGTCACCGGACAGCAGTCCAGTACGTGAAGAGGGCCTGCACGACGGCGGCCGTCTCCTGCCGGTCGCCGTCCCCGGAGGCGATGGCCAACTCCGCAGTCGCTGGGCGGCGGGCCGGGCGGTAGAAGTAGTCGCGGAAGTGCGTGAGGAAGGCGGGGTCGTGGAGGAAGTAGTCGGGCTCGACCTCGTGGTGTCCGGCCGCCTTGCGCCGCAGGCGTAAGAGCTCGGGCGTCACGTCCAGGTACAGGGTGTGGTCCGGCCGCAGGTACGGCATCTCCTCGACCCGCTGGCACAGTTCGGGCAGGACGTTGAAGCCGTAGATCTCGTCCATGGCGTGGGCGTGGGCGAGGAGGGTGTCGACGGTCCGGTCCAGGACGACCAGCCCGCCGTGGCGGCGAGCTGCGTCCACGCGCTCGCCCTCGATCTCCATGAACGTCATGAACGCCTTCACCTGCTCGTCAGCCGACCGGGTGGAGGGGGTGGGGATGTCCTCGCGGCGCGCGAACGACTTCACATAGCAGGAGAAGAACAGCGCGTCCTGCATCGCCGCCACCCGGCGCAGCCGCCCCAGGGCAGAGGTCTTGCCCCCGTACGAGGGGCCTTCCAGGCCGAGGATCACCACGACCTCCCCAGCCGGTAGAAGCGTTCCGCGAACTGGCCCCGCGGACGGCCGTCCGGGTCGGGCAGCAGGTTGGCGGCGACGGTGTGGGCGTGCCGGATCGGCCGGTACATCTTCCGCGCGGGGTGCATCTGCGAGCCGTGCATGTGGAGCAGAGTCACCTTGTCCAGGACGGTGCCCGTGATGTCCTCCAGTTCCGGATCGAGGATGTCGCGTACCCGCTGCCGGAACAGCTGCCGGTCGCATCCGGACAAGGCGTATGTGGACCAGAAGGCGGCGTCCTCCCAGAACCACCGGCAGCCCAGGCGGCGCGCCGCCTCGTGGACGGCGAGGTGGTCCGGGTGGCGGGTGACGGCGGCCGGGGCGAGCAGTTCCGCGTCGTCCATCCCGTCCAGCACCTCGGTGAGCTGGGAGGTGATCCGGTCCACCTGCGCGGGCTCGGGTGCTTGGTACGGCTTCTCGGCGTCCTCGTGCCCCAGACCGACCCGGGCCGCTCCCAGGGGCAACAGGGACTGGGCGGCTTCGCGGTCGCGGAGTCCGGAGACCGCCTCCACGCTGTTGTAGGCGCTTTCGAGGGAGGGGTGGACGCTGCGCGAGCGGGTGAAGACGGTGACCACGGTCAGCGGTCGGGGACGGGCGAGGAAGGTCCCGGAGGCGGACAGGACAAAGTCGTCGTGGTGGGGTTCGATGACGACCACCGGCCGCCCAGATGGCCTGCGCGGCTCGATCCAGTACGGCGCGAGGGTCAGCGGCGCCGTCAGCGTCATGATCTCCTTGGCCCCGGTCAGGGAGTCCATCCAGGCCCGGTGCGCGGTCAGGAGGTCGGTGGGGAAGGTGTAGATGCCGTCGGCGTCCGGCAGGGGAAGGCGGGTCACCTGAGGTTCTCCGATCATCGGACGGTTGTGGCGTACCAGTTGCGCCAGAAGCGGGGCGAGGTCAGGCCGAGGCGGACGATCAGCGGGTTCTGCCACCAGAGCATCCGGGCCGTGGACCAGGCGTCGCAGCGGCGGGTGGAGGGCCGCACGCGGAGGTCTTCGAGGACCGCGACGGGCCCGCCCGTGCGGCGGCCGTAGGCGGTCAGTCGGGCGAAGAACTCCATGTCCTCGCTCATGAAGTAGTCCGTCCGGTAGCCGTGTATGGCCTTGAAGGCGTCCCGGGTACAGAACTGGTTGACTCCCTGGGCACCCCCGTGGCGGGCGCGGTGGTGGTCCCAGTAGGCGCAGAGCAGACGGGCCCCGAACCGGGCGGGGGTGTAGAGCGGTGGGATGGCCCCACCGACGGCTCCGGCGTCCATCGCGGCCACGGCGGCGGTGATCCCCTCCAGCGGCAGGGCCACGTCGGCGTCGACGAAGAACAGCATCCACCCTTCGGCCTCGCGGGCTCCGCTGTTCCGGGCCAGGCCGATGCTGCGGACGGGCTCCGGCACCACCCTGGCCTCCAGTTCCTTCGCGACGGTCGCGGTGTCGTCGGTGGAGGCGTTGTCCACCACGATCACCTCCCCCATGAGGCCGGAGAGGGCTTCCCAGGCCCGGAGGGAAGCGAAGACGGTGGGCAGGTAGCGGGGCAGGTACTCGGCCTCGTTGTACGCAGGGATGATCACCGACAGATCGGGATCGGTCACAGCACGGTCCTTCCTGATTGAGGGGACAGGGCAAGGTGCAGGCGGGCCGCCCAGGCGTCGCGGTCGCGGCCCTCCCGGTGGGCGGCGTACGTCCAGCCGCGTACGGCTTGGAAGGCCACGTAGGCGTCCAGGAGCCGGGTGTCGACGGGCCGTCCGTAGGCGGCGGCCACGAACACACGGTCGGACGGCTCCAAGGCATCGCAGGTCACGAGGGTCTGAGCGAGGTCGTACTCGGGGACCTCCACGGTCGCGGCCTCGAAGTCCACGAGGTAGTCGGGGAGGCGAAGCCGGCCGTGTTCGCTGGCGGTGAGGCGTCGGTCGTCTCCGCGGACCACGTTCTCCAGGTGGAGGTCTCCGTGGCACCACACCAGCCGTTCCACGCGGGCCCCGGCTGCGATGACTTCCAGGGCGGGCGCGAGCCGGGCGAAGACCTGTTTGGGGCAGTGGGTGGCAAGGGTGCTGACCTGCTGGCCGATGCCCGGCGCCAGGGGGATGCCGGGCGGGGCCTTGGTGCTGTGGAAGGCCGCCATCAGCAGGGCGAGCCGCAGCAGGGCCGCCGGACGCGGGATATGCCCGGCCCGGACGGCGTCGCCCAAGGTGCTTGTCCCGGCATCGGCGGTGACGAGGGCGGAGACGGTCAGGACGGGAACGGGTCCGTGCCCGATCACGGCCGGTACCCGCACCCGCCCGGCGGCGGTGACTGCGGCAAGGAGGCGGGCCTCGTCGGCCGCTCCGTGGGTGGTGTCGGCTGCGAACAGCTTGACCACCACCGTGCGGCCGTCGGCGAGACGGACGCGGTAGACGGCCGTCTTCGGCCCGCGGCGGACCCGGACAGTCTCGGCCGGAGCCGACCCGGCCAGCTCCGCGCAGGCCCGCTCCACTGCCGGGAACGTGCCGCCGCCGGTCACCGTACGCCCGCCCCGGCCAGGTGCCGCAGGGTGCGGTGCATCTGCTGCCGGTAGGAACGTACGTCCTCGGTGCCGGGGCACGAGCGCATCCACGGCTTGTGGCCCCCGACGAAGTGCACCACGTGCCCGTCCCGGCGGGTGACCGGGCGGCGGAGGACCCTGCGGACCCAGTCCCCCCGCTGGAGGAACCGGTCCACCTCGAACCGGTTGAACACCGGCCCGACCGCGTGAGCGGCCCCGGAGGACAGCAGCCAGAGGTTCAGGGCGCACTGGTCGTTGTGCTTGATGTACTGCCGCCCGCGGACCAGGGCCCGCTGGACCCCGGTCCGCATGGGGGCGAGCATCGGCGCGGGGACCCACAGCATCCCGGCGTTGAAGTAGGTGCGCCCGACCAGGTGGGGCCAGCGCTCGGCGACCCCGGGGAGTGCCGGGCACTGCCCGACGGCCGGGTTGAACTCGTCCTGCACGGCGCCGATCCGGTCCGCCGGCAGTCCGTCCAGGGGCGCGGAGACGTCGCCGCGCACGTGTACGTCCGCGTCCACGTAGATCAGGAACGGCCGGTCGAGGAAGCCTGGGGTGAACCCGAACCTCAGGTAGGTGGCGACGGAGATGTAGGCGGTGTCCGCCATGACGCTCTCGGCCGGCGGGGTCTGCCAGCGCAGGTCGAAGGAGCCGAACCCGCAGCGGCGGGCGAAGGACTCCATCACGGCGGCCTGCCCCGGGGACAGGCCGTTGGTCAGTACCCGTACCGCGCTCTCGCGGCGGTCGGCCACCGGCAGGTGGTCGGCGACCGACCCGAGCGTGACCAGGGCGGGCAACAGGTAGCGGGCATCGACGCACATGCCGATCGCGTACACGCGGGTGCCTCCAAGGCGAGGTTCGACGGGGCCCGGCGCCGGGCCGGGGCACGGTGGCCGCCTCCTCGCCCGTATGTGGAGGAGACGACCGGCCTCACCGGTGTCGGTGGGGCGCTGTTGTCACCTGCCGCGGCCGGGCAGATGGAGGGCTTCCGGCACCGGCGCCTCCGGGCAGGCCGGCGCCGGAAGCGGTTCAGGCATGCCGCAGGAGGTCCGTGTACCGGGCGAGGTGGGCCACCGACTTGGCCAGCAGCCGCAGCGCAACCGCCGGATCGCTCCCGCAGTCCCGGGCGACCTTGCGGGCGAACCGCACGGTGCTGGCCGCGATGTCCTTCTCCCGGCTCTCCGGCAGCAGGTCCGCGTACCGTTCGGCGGGTACCGCGAGGCTGCGGACGTGCCCACGCAGCCGTTCCCGCAGCCGTACGGCCACCTCCCCGGCCGGTTGTTGGGCGGCGAGTGTGAGGGCGGCCTCGACGTCCCCGGCGACGGCGGCAGTCGCAGAGGTGATCGCGGTCTCCTGGCCGGCGGAGGTGACCGTGGCTGCCTCGATCGGTACTGCTGCCACTTCATGCGCGAGTACGGTCACGATTCCGCTCCCATCCGGCTGCTGCCAGTTCGGCTGTGTGGACAAGTAACCCGCGACCGAGCCGCGTTGGACATGACGAATCGGCTCGTGCCTACTCGCGTGACCACTGACGAAAAGTCCCGGCCTCCGCTACCTCGGATGTCGGCCCCACCCCTACCGTGGCTGCATGGTGCGGAAGCGGAACGCGGAATTAGAGACCTGGATGAAGGAACACGGGCTCAGTGCGGGCGCTCTTGCCGAGCAGGTCAACGACGCCATGGCAGACCTCACAGGCCACCGAGGCGCCGTCACCGAACGGACGGTCTACCGGTGGCTGTCGGGAGAGAACCGCTCGCCCCAGGATCGCCAGTGGCAGGCCCTGGAGGTCGCCTCCGGGCTTCCCGCGACCGACCTGGGGTTCGTGCCCCGTGCCCGCCCCCGCCCCACCACGCCCTCAGCACGACTGGAGGACCCCGTGCTTGGCCGTCGAAGCTTCATCTCCGTAGCCACCGGCGCCGCCGTCGCCGTGTCCACCGGCGCTGCGACCGCAGCCCCCCGACCCACCGTCGGGCACTCCGACGTCGACCGCCTGCGCGTCCTCCTGGCCGAACTGTGGCTCCTGGACGACCAGAACGGCGGCGGCCCTGTGCTGGAGAGGCGCGCCGCCGACCTCGCTGCCCGTACGCTCAGCCTCCAGCAGCACGGTTCCGCCAGCCAGCGCGTCCGCTCCCGCCTCTACGCCGTCGCCGCGTCCTTCACGGCCTTCGCCATGTTCTCCGCCATCGACGCCCGCCGGCTGGGTGAGGCTCAGCGCTACCTGGAGCAGTCCGTCACCCTCGCAGGGCTTTCCGGAGACGGACAGGTCCAGCACCAGACCTGGCGGTACGCCGCCATGCTCGCCGGACAGCGGGGCCGGTACGCCGACGCCCTTGCCGCGGCCGAAGCCTGCACCGGCACCCGGGCGCACCGCACCGACCCGTTCTACGCCTCGCTGACCCACTCCCGCATCGCCCTGACCGCCGCCAGCCTCGGTGACAAGACCCGGGCCCTCCGTGCCCTGGACCGGGCCCACGGTGCCTACGACCGGGCTGATCCCGCCGAGGCCCGTCCGTCTTCCGTCGCCTTCTACACCCGGGGCGAACTCCACGGCTTGACCGGCATCACCCACTACCGGCTCGGCGAAGCGGAGAAGGCCGAGTTCCATGCCCACCGGTGCATCGCCGACCTCCGCGACGACCAGCACCGCAACCGCGCCTACTACCTGTCCCAGGCGGCCCTCGCGCAGGTCGCGCAAGGCGACGTCGAGCAGGCCGTGGCCACCGCCACCCGCGTCATCGCTCCGACCGGCGCCGACTCGGGCCGGGTCCCCCATCTCTTGGGCAGCTTCACCTCCGCACTCAACCAGGCGGCCCCCAAGTCCGCCGTCACCCGCCAGTGGAACGACCGCACCCGCACTGCCTGAACCGTCACGCGACAAGGAGCACCATGCCCGCCCCGGAGATCACCCTTCACCGCTACGGCACCGATCAGCTGCCCACCATCCGCCCCACCCTGGTCGGTGTGTACGCCGAGGTGTACGAGAAGGAGATCGGCGAGGACCCGTTCTTCTCCGTCGACCGCTTCGAGGGTCGTCTCACCGGCCACTCCTCCCGCCCGTCCTGGGAGGCCGTGGTCGCCTACGACGGTGGCGAGGCCGCCGGCTACGCCTACGCCGCGGCCCTGCCCCAGAACACCGGCTGGTGGGCCCACATGCTCCAGCCCCTTCCCGAGGCGGACACCACCGAGGACGGTACCCGCACCCTCGCCCTCTTCGAGATCATGGTCCGGGCTCCCTGGAGGGGCACGGGCCTGGCGCACCGCATCCACGAGGAACTGCTGGCCGGTCGCACCGAGGAACGCGTCACGCTGCTCGTCGAGCCCGGCCACCCGAAGGTGAAGGCCCTCTACGAGGGTTGGGGGTACCAGCACATCGGCGACCAGCAGCCGTTCCCCGACGCCCCGGTGTACACCACCATGCTCCGCACCTTCGGGTAGCGGCAGTCTGCCTACGAGCCGGATCTGCGGCCCGGGTTGGGTATCCCGGGTCGTAGGTCTTCTTCGGTCAGCGCCGCCGGGCTGCGCCGCTCAGTGGCTTGATCGCCGGGTGGGTGCCGGGCGCTGAGGGCATGGTGTTGCGGCTGCCTCCTGTAGGCGTGTTGCCCAGGTGTTCGACGTCGGCGGGCAGATGAGCGCTGCGGCGCAGGCGCCAGACGAGGACATCGCTGATGGAAGTGGCGGAGTCCAGCTCCCGGTGCCGGGTGGCTTCGGCAAGGAGGGCGGCCGTGTCGTGGCCGGCGGCCTAGGCGTCGGCGAGGGTGGCGGCCAGGGCCGGCCATCCGGGCTCGGCCAGGATCTGCTCGGCATGGTCGGGGACGGCTTGGCGTAGAACTGTCACTTGTCGGCGCCGTAGGGGCTGGGGCAGGAGTAGGCCTCGCCGGTGGAGCGCGGCCATGGGGTGAGCTGCGGCTGCCCGGTAGGCGGCGCGCAGATGCTCGGAGGCTCGACCGGCGGCCTCGGCCTGTTGGGCTTGGTGCTTCTTGGCGTGCCATTTGGCCGCCGCCGCGACGGCGACGAAGAACACCATGTCGATGAGCATGGCTGTGCTCGCTCCGTCCTCGCCCCGGCCCAGGGCCCGCCCGCTGTGGACGAGGTCGTGTGTAGCCTGCCGGAGGGCACGGTCGTGGCCGCGTTGGGCACGAACGCGGGAGCGGGAGGCCCGCTCGAACGCGCGAGCCGCCTCTCGCAGCTGCTCACGGGTGTGGGCGGCGGAAGCCTTGACGAGCGCGTCGAAGAGCTCTGCTGCGGTTGCGATCTGCGCGGCGTCCTGGCCGTCGTCGCCGTGATCGATGATGAAGAGCGCCTGCCAGGCCGCTGCGGTGGCACGGCGACGTGCGAATGCAGGCCCAGTCACTGGTGGCAGGGTGGGGAAGTCCTGAGCGTCTTCGTCGTGGTCGGCGGGGGTGTGCCAGCGTTCGCGGATGTGGGGCAGGGAGAGGTCGGGGGCAAGCTTGGATCCCGAATAGAAGACGGGCTCGTCGTGCTTGTTGCGGTCGTGGGGCAGAGCCACGGTGTAGCCGAGGAGGTCCCCGGAGGGCGCGACGCGCCACCCTATGAGGAGACCTGCGTCGGCGATGCGGTCGAAGAACTCCTCCTCGCTCTGGGCGCCGGCCGCTGCGCGTCGGACATTCTCGCGCAGTTCCTCCCTCGGAGTGCGCTCCCGCTGGTGACGGTCGGCTTTGTGGTGTTCGGCGCTGGTGGGGCGCTGGGCTGCGGCTCCGTCGCCGGTGTTGAGACGGCGCAGGCCGTAGTCGGCTTCGATAAGACGGGCTTCGGCCTGGGAGCGTTTGGCTTCGTTGTGGCGGCGGGGCCGGCGGCCGTCCTCGCGGACGGTGGTGGCGATGATGTGGATGTGGTCGTCGGCGTGGCGGACGGATGCCCAGCGGCAGGCGGCGGTGTCGTCCTCGGGGGCTTGCCGGTGGCGGCGACCATGCGGCGGGCGATGTCGCCCCACCGCTCGTCGCTGAGGATCGGGTCCTCGGGCGCGGCACGTACGGACAGGTGCCACACGTGCTCGGTGGGGCGCCGCGACTTGGGCAGGGCTTCGACGGGCTGGTCGAGGAGCCTTTGAAGGTCTGCGTAAGTGGCTTTCGGGTTGCGTCCGGGGTCGGGGACGAAGCTGTCCCAGGCCGCCACGAGGTGCGGGTCGGTGTGTTCCTCGTGGGTGCCGGGGCCGCCGACCATCACCCTCGACAACTACGCCCACTTCATGCCGGAGGCCGGCGGCAAGGGACGCGCAGCCATCGACGCACTGCTCGGCACGGTGCCCGAGGACGTAGCTGAGGGCCTCGTCTCCTCTCACGGCAGCATCTGAGGGCCCGTACCGACAGCGGTCGCCTGCGCCCGGCAATGTTCCAGCCCCGCCGTCACCTCCGCCTGGCCCGGGCCGTCCTCGGTCGCCAGGAGTTCCCCGGCCGTAACCATGGCCGCCCAGAACTCGGGAGGTGAGCCGCGCCCGTTCCGGAACCGCGTTTTCGCGAAGAACAGGAAGATCTTTGTGAGTTCCCCGCTACGAAACCACCCGAGAGCGGCCCCCATGCCCCTGCCGTGGGGACCGTGCCGAAGAGGAGGGTTCGGCGGTGATCACTCGCGTCCGATCGAGGTTTGTCCGGCGATCGTGGCCGGTCGTGCAGGTGACGGCGCCGGGGTCAGTGGCAGAGCCCCATGATGGTGTCGTCGAAGTCGGGGAACTCCTGGGCCGCCAGCTCGATCACGGCTGCCGCCGACCGGCGCCGGTTCGGTGCGAATCCTTCGGCGATGGCTGCCAACTCCGGATTGGGGCGCGCGTTCCAGTCGGGTTCGTACGAGGTGGCTGCGTCCCAGGGGCCGAAGCCGTCGGCCAGTAGCCACAGGAAGTCGCCCAGGTCGCGGGCGACGACACCGGTCTCGCCCTCGGAGCCGAGGAAGACGACGGGCTGCTCGGCCAGTGGTCGGCTCGGGCGGATGAGCCAGATCGCCGCGTACCCGCCCGTGCCGTCCTGTCCGAACACGCGGAAGTCGCTGCCGTCCAGCTCGCTGTTCCCGGTCCATGCCTGGAACCAGTCGGTGGTCTCGGCAGCGGACAGGAAGGCCGGGAAGGGCTCGAAGTCGACCCCGTTCTTCCCGTCGGCATAGTCGAATCGAACGGTCATCGCAGTGGCGAGCGCGGCGGGGAACTGGCGGTCATCGGTGGGCTTCACGGAGACAGAGTAGACACGGGGTCGGACACCGACGCCCTACGGGCAAGGTTGCTGGACGAATGCCGGTTTGTAGTCGTCGGGGGGAGACAGGAGAGACCTGGTCGCGACAACGGGTGGCCCAGCATCTGCTGTGCCACCGTTGTCGTTACCCTCCGCAGCCGCGGGCAGTTGAAGGTGGTCGGCGGTGCGGGAGGGTCAGCCCCAAGGTGCGGATGAGTACCCAGCATGGGCGGGCTGCGGATTCTCCCCAGATTCTCCCCAGGGGACTCTGGGGGCCACTTTCAGACGTTCGCAAGAGCTAAGTTGATCAACGGTGCTGGTGTGCGGTCTACAGCCAGTCGCGCTTCTTGAAGATGACGTACAGGCTTACGCAGACCACAGCCATCAGCAAGATCGCGAAGGGGTAGCCGCCTGCCCAGTGGAGTTCGGGCATGGTGTCGAAGTTCATGCCGTAGATGGTTCCCACGAGTGTGGGTGCAAACAAGATTGCCGCCCAGGAGGAGATCTTCTTGATCTCCTCGTTCTGTTCGAAGCCGGCTTCGGCCAAGGCGCGCATTTCGGCGTTCTGTTGTTGGGAGACCAGGGTGGCGTTGACCGTCAGGATTTCCGTGAGGGCCTGGCGGAAGCCGTCCACGCGTTCGCTGGTGTGGGTCACGTGGTCGGCCACGTCGCGGAGGTAGCGCTGGAGTTCCTCGTCCGTGCCGTACTTGGCGAAGCCGGCCATCAGGCCGTGGAGCATGCCGACCAGGGGGCGGGTGGCGCGCTGGAACTCGACCATTTCGCGGGAGAGTTCGTAGATGCGGCGGGAGACTTCCGGGTCGCCGCGGAAGACCTCCGTCTCGATTTCGTCCATGTCGTTCTGGACGCCTTCGACGACCGGGGCGTAGCCGTCGACCACCGCGTCCAGGATGGCGTACAGGGCGGCCTCCGGGCCCAGGGAGAGGAGTTCCGGGGATTCCTCCATGCGGCGGCGGACCGCGGAGAGGTCCGGGGCGGCGCCGTGGCGGACCGTGATCAGGAAGTCCGGGCCGACGAAGATGTGGAGCTCGCCGAAGTCGACCTCCTCGAGCGCGTCCAGGTAGCGGGCCGCGCGCAGGACGACGAAGAGGGTGTCGCCGTAGCGTTCCAGCTTGGGGCGCTGGTGGGCTTCCAGGGCGTCCTCGACGGCCAGTTCGTGGAGGTTGAACTCGGCGGCCAGAGAGTGGAGTTCGGTTTCCGTCGGGCGGTGCAGGCCGATCCAGGCCATGCCGTCGGGCTGATCGCGCAGTTGCCGGAAGGTGTCCGCGAGGGTGGCGGGGGAGGCGACCCGGCGGCCGTCGCGGTAGACGGCGGAGTCGATCACGCTGCGGTGGTTCGCGGGGGCGGGGCTCGGCGGGGCGGGCTGCGGGGACTGCGGCGGCGTGCCCGGGGGTCCCGGGGGCGGGGAGGCGGGGCGGCGCCACCCCGCGCGCTTCTCGGGCGGCGGGGGGCGGCGGTCTGGACGCTCCGACATCGCAGGTCAGCTCCCGGCGAACGTGTGTGGGTGAGTGGTGAGCGCGGTGTGTGGGTTCAGGGGTGAGAGGCAGGATATATGGGCGGAAGGGGGACCCTCCGGAACCTTCAGGTTGCGGACAGCATCTGTCCGCAAGGGGGTCTAGTTTTCTGTCATGGCCTCCAGGACGACGCATCCCGTACTCGATACCCGCTCGCTGAACCGTGCCACGCTCGCCCGCCAGCTGCTCCTGAGCCGCGCCGAAATGTCCGCGCGGGCCGCGATCGAGCACCTCCTCGGGCTCCAGGCGCAGAACGTGAAGCCGCCCTACTTCCAGCTGTACGCCCGCCTCGCCGGCTTCCGCCCGGCCGAGCTGGCCGCGCTGATGGAGTCCCGGCAGACGGTCCGGATGGTCACGATGCGTTCCACCATCCACACCCATACCGCGCAGGACGCCCTCACGCTGCGGCCGCTCGTCCAGAGCGCCCGGGACCGGGAGGTCAACTACTTCCGCAAGGGTCTCGTCGGAGTGGACCTGGACCGGCTCGACACATCGGCGCGGGCCTTCGTCGAGGCCGAACCGCGCACCATGGGGGAGATCCGCGAGGAGCTGCTCAAGCAGTGGCCCGACGCGGACCCGCAGTCGCTGTCCGTCGCCGCGCGCTGCCGGCTGCCGCTCGTCCAGGTCACGCCCCGCGGGGTGTGGGGGCGCAGCGGGCAGGTGCGGCTCACCACCGTCGAGAAGTGGCTGGGCCCGGGAACGGACCCCAGGGAGGGCGGCGGGCACCGTCCGCCCGCCGTCGACGAGGTCGTCCTGCGCTACCTCGGCGCCTTCGGCCCCGCCTCCGTCAAGGACATGCAGACCTGGGCCGGGCTGACCAGGCTCCGCGAGGCCTTCGAGCGGCTGCGCCCGGGACTGGCCGTCTTCCAGGACGAGAACGGGGTCGAGCTCTTCGACCTGCCCGACGCGCTCCGCCCCGACGCTGATGTGCCCGCGCCGCCGCGCTTCCTCCCGGAGTTCGACAACCTGCTGCTCTCGCACGCCGACCGGACCCGCGTGCTCGCCCCCGAGCTCAAGGGCCGCACCTGGCGCGGGAGCCAGGCCTACTGCACCCTGCTCCTCGACGGGTTCCTCGCCGGGCTGTGGAAGCTGGAGGGGGCGACCCTCACCGTGGAGCTGTTCGGTACGGCCTCCAAGGCGCGGCGCGGCGAGATCATCGCGGAGGGGGAGTCGCTGCTGGCCGCGATGACCGGCGAGGGCGCCGACGGCTCCGGCTCCGGCCCTGGCTCCGGCTCCGGCTCCGTGCGCTTCGGACCGATCCACGGCTGACCTCGGGCGGCGGCGCGTGCCAGACTCCCCACCACGTCATGCAGTCGTCCTGATACAGGAGAGCGGGAGAGCGCCATGCGGGTTCCCATGACCGTCGCGGATTTCCTCGACCGGGCCGAGCTGGGGTTCTTCTCCAGCACGGGGGTCGTCGACGAGCCGGATCAGCCCGGCCCATCCGTGCCCGTGTCGACGTACGGGCGGCTCGGCGAGCGGGTACGGGCCTGGCAGGCGGGATTCGACGCGCTCGGCGTCGGCGAGGGTGAGCGCGTGGCGGTGGTCAGCCACAACTCCGCCCGGATGCTCGAGCTGTTGTTCGCGGTGCCGATGAGCGGTCGGATCTGTGTACCCGTCAACTTCCGACTCAAGCCCGAAGAGATCGACTACGTGCTGCGGCAGAGCGGGGCGTCGGTCCTGCTGGTCGACCCCGAGATCGACGAGGCGCTCCGTGGCCTCAAGGCGCGTCACCGGTTCGTCCTCGGCGCGCAGAGCGAGGCCGAGTTGATGCGCTTCGGCGTGGAGCCGCGCCCGTGGTCGAACCCGGACGAGGACGCCACCGCGACCGTCAACTACACGTCCGGGACCACTGCCCGGCCCAAGGGCGTGCAGTTGACCCACCGCAACATCTGGGTCAACGGACTGACCTTCGGGCTGCACACCCGGGTGTGGGAGCGCGACGTCTACATGCACACGCTGCCGATGTTCCACTGCAACGGCTGGGGAATGCCGTACGTGATGGCCGGACTCGGCGTCAAGCAGGTGGTGTTGCGCAAGGTGGACGGCACGGAGATCCTGCGTCGCGTCGACGAGCACGGGGTCACGCTCATGTGCGGCGCGCCCGCCGTGTGGAACGCGGTCCTCGACGCGGCGGCGACCTGGGAGGGCGAGATCCCGGGCCGTGACCGCGTACGGATCGTCTGCGCCGGGGCGCCCCCGCCGACCAGGACGATCCAGCGGATCGACGAGGAGCTGGGCTGGGAGTTCACCCAGATCTACGGCCTGACCGAGACCTCGCCGCTGCTCACCTTCAACCGTGCCCAGCCCGCCGACGCGCAACTGCCGGCCGGGGAGCGGGCGCGCAAGCTGTCGCGCGCCGGGCTGCCCGCGCTCGGGGTGAAGCTGAAGGTGTCCGAGTCGGGCGAGGTCCTGGCCCGGTCGAACGTCGTGCTCGACGGCTACTGGGACAAGCCGGAGGAGACCGGGGCGGCCCTGGAGGACGGCTGGTTCCACACCGGCGACGGCGGCACGATCGACGAGGCCGACGGGCACCTGACGATCTCCGACCGGAAGAAGGACGTGATCATCACCGGCGGGGAGAACGTCTCCTCGATCGAGGTGGAGGACACGATCTTCAGCCATCCGGCGGTCGCCGAGGTCGCCGTGATCGGTGTGCCGCACGAGAAGTGGGGCGAGACGATCAAGGCCCTCGTGGTCCTCGCCGAGGGGGCGACGGCGCAGGAGGCCGACATCATCGCCCATTGCAAGGCGCGGATGGCCGGCTACAAGGCGCCGACGAGCGTCGAGTTCCGCGATGCCATCCCGCGCACGGCCACGGGCAAGATCCAGAAGTTCAAGCTCCGCAAGCCGTACTGGTCCGGCCTGGACCGAGAGGTCAACTGACCGGCGGCCGGCGACCGATGGCCGGGGGAGTGGGACCGGGGCATCGTGTGGTGGCCCGCCGCCCCGCTCCGCCGCCGCCGTCGTTCCTCGGCCGCCCTCAGCCGGCCGTCTCGGCCGCCCGTTCCAGTTCCGGTGCCTGGAGCGCCTTCTTGAGGGCCTGCAGGAACTGCACGGCTTCCCTGCCGTTGACGACCCGGTGGTCGAAGGCGAGACCCACGTGTACGTACCGGGCGGCGAAAACGCTTCCGTCGGCGGCCAGTTCGAGGCCGGTCTGTACGCCACCCAGCGAGACCATGCAGGTCTGGCCGGGGAAGACGATGGGCTGGGTCAGCAGCACGTCCTCGTCGTTGTTGAGCGACAAGGTGATGGCCGCGCCCATGAGTTCGCTGCCCCGGAAGTTCCCGCGCAGCGCCGAGAAGCGGAAGTCCTCCAGCTGCTCGGCGACTTCCGCCGCGGAGCACCGGTCCGCGTCCCGGACGACCGGGATGTACAGCCCGTTCCCCAGGTCGACCGTCACGCCCACGTGAGACTGCTCCGCGAGCAGCGCGTACCCGTCCTCGTGGTAGGTGGCGAAGAAGGCCGGGAAGGATGCGCGCAGGGCGGCGAGCTGGGTGATCAGCACCGCGGGCAGGCCGATCGCCGTCCCCGAGCGCGCGGAGAGCTCCTTGGCGGCCGCCTCGGCGGCGTCGACCCTCATCCGTACGACGGTGAAGGACGCGGGGACCGTACGGTGCGACTCGGTGACCACCGCGCCGATGGCCCGCTGGTGCTGGCTCAACTCAAGCCGGTTGCCCGGCAGTTCCCCGCCCGCATCGCGCCGCGCCAGGAGTGCCTCGATGTCGGAGCCCTTGATGATCCGCTTGCCGAGGGAGCGCAGCTCCTCCTCGGTGATGCCGGACTCGGCGACCTGGGCGCGTGCCTGGGCGGTGAGTACGAAATCCGCGCCCTCGCCGGGGGTGTCCGGGCGGCGGGCCGCGGCGTCGGCCTCGGCGGCGGCCAGGAAGGCCCCGCGGGCCGCCTCGTCGGCGAAGATCCGGCCGATCACGGCGCCCGGCGGCACCTGCTCCCCGGCCCTGACCGCCTGGTACAGCACTCCGTCGTGCTCGCTGACCAGATCTTCCGCGGCCTTGGAGGTCTCCAGAGTGAGCAGGTCGTCGTCCTTCGCGACGGTGGCCCCGTCCTCGGCGAGCCACTCCACCAGGTCGTATTGCGCGTCGTTGTTGTTCAGCTTGGGAACGGTGATCTCGATCATTGAGCCAGCTCTTTCAGGGCCAGTCCCAGGGACTCGCTGTTCACCAGGACGTCGCGCTCCAGGTGGAGGGCCGTCGGGATCACCGAGTCCGCGGAATGGACAAGACGGACGGGGGCGCGGAGGCTGTCCCAGCAGGTGGAGTACAGCTGGTGGGCGACTTCGGCGCCCCAACTGCCGCCGGGCGGGGCGTCCTCCACCACGCAGACGCGGCCCGCTCGCGCGACGGGCTCGGCCAGCAGCCGCGCGTCGAAGGGGTACAGCGCGGAGGGCACGTGGATCTCGCAGGCGATCTCGTGTTCCAGGAACAGCTCGCGTGCCGCTTCGACGGCCCGGTGCGCGAGGCCGCCGGGCGCCACGATGACGAGTTCCGGGTCGGTGTCCTCGATGAACAGCCGGGCGACCGGGAAGGGGTCCTCCCCGGTGAACTCCAGCGAGAACAGGTCCGCGACCGGGCCGCCCTGGTGACGGCGCTCGGTGTAGAGCACCTTGTCCTCGAAGAAGATGCAGGGCTTGCCCAGTTCGACCATCCCCCGCATGACCTTCGCATTGTCATGGAAGGGCGACAGCTCGAACAGGTGCAGGTCCGGTACGCCGAGGAAGTGCTTCTGCGGGCTCTGGCTGTGCGTCGGGCCGTAGCCGCGCCGGCCGCCGACCGGGCAGCGCACCACCAGGTGCATCGGGTGGGTGGCGCCGTACATGGAGACGGACTTGGCCGAGAAGTTGACGATCTGGTCGAAGGCCAGCGTGATGAAATCGCCGAACATCATCTCGGCGATCGGCTTGTTGCCGGTGAGGGCGAGGCCGTTGGCGACACCGAGGATGGCGTTCTCGCTGATCGGCGTGGTCAGCACCCGGTCCTGGAACCGGTCCGAGAGTCCCTTGGTGATGTTGAAGGCGCCGCCGTACGGGTCGAGGATGTCCTCGCCGATCAGGTAGACGTCCTCGTGGGACTCCATCACCCGGTGCAGGGCCTGGTTCAGGTTCTCGCCCACGCGCTCGTTGCGCTTCATGCGCTCTCTCCAGCCACCAGCGGACGCGCCAGGACATCGGCCGCCACCCGGGCGATCAGTTCTCGTTGCTCTTGGTCGTGCCGGTCGAAGCGTTCGGGGTCCTCCTCGCGGAGGGCGCCGTACCAGTCGCGCGCGCGGGCCGACTCGATGACCTGCTCCGGGCGGGTGTCGTCGCCCTTGCTGTGCGGGCCGAGCCGTACGGTGTCGAACTCCACGACGAGCGGACGGTGTTGGCCGCGCACCCGGTCGAGGAGGGGTGCCAGTTCGTCGCGGATGCCGCGTACGTCGTTGCCCGTCACCCGGTGGTGGTCGACGTCGAAGGCGCGGGCCCGGCCCGCCACCGTGCCGGCCATGTTGACGCTGCCGGGCGTGGTCTGGGATATCCCGTTGTTCTCGACCACCACCAGCAGCGGGAGCTCCCACAGCCGGGCGATGTTCAGGGCCTCGTACACCGAGCCTTCGCCCCAGGTCCCGTCGCCGATGTAGACGACGGCGATGTGGGGCAGGCCGGCGCGCTTGAAGTGCAGTGCCGCACCTGCGGCGACCGGCAGGCTCTCGCCCTGGATGCCGGTGGACAGGTAGCTGTCGCGGAAGATGTGCTGGCTGCCGCCCACGCCCCCGCAGACGGCACCCTCGCGGCCGGTGATCTCGGCGAGCAGCCCGGCGGGGTCGGCGAACCGGGCCAGGTAGTGGCCGTGGCCCCGGTGGTTGCTGAAGACGAAGTCGCCGGCGGACAGCAGCGGGTTCAGGGAGACCGGGATGTACTCCTGGCCGAGGCAGGTGTGCGTCGTGCCGTTGAGCTTCCCTTCCGCGAACAGATCGAGCAGCTTCCACTCGAAGTGCCGGATCATCAGCAGGGAGGTGAGGTCGGTGTCCCCGAGGGGAGCCACCGCCGTGCCCGGTGGGGCCTGGTCGGTGAGCGTCACGCCGCCACTCCCTTGCTCAGCAGTACCTCGCGCACGGCGCCCACCGACTTCATGGCGCGGAGATCCTGGCGCGAGAAGGTGACCTTGTACTGCTCTTCCAGGGTGACGATCAGCTGCATCTGCTTCAGGCTGTCCCAGCGGTCGTCGCGCACAGGGCCCAGGCTGTCGTCGACTTCCCCCAGGGGTATGGCGAGCACATCCGAGATGACCGCTTCAAGCTTCATATGGCAAGCACTCCAGAGATTGCGATGGCAACCGAGTCTCTCGGGCCGACCACCACTAAATCCAACCTTCGCGAAGGTTTCAAATGAGATCGGGAATCTCGATGGAAGCACTCGGGCCACCCGCCGTGAGGTCCTCGGCGGGTGGCGGGGTTGCGGTTACGACGGCGGGGTCGGTGGCGGTGGCGGGGCGTCACCGTCCGGCCGTCGGCAGGTGCCGTCGTGCGGGCCGCCGTACGAGCTGTCGTACGGGCCCCCGGTCAGGCCCTCGACCCGGCCCTCCGTCAGGCCGTGACGCCGGCGAAGATGATGTCGCGGAGCTCGACGTACCGGGCCATCAGGTCGGCCCGCCCGGTGAGCACGTCGGAGATGTGCTGGGTGCCGAAGAAGGCGGCCACGATCACGCGGGCGAGCGCATCGGGGGAGGTGCCCGGGCGCAGTTGGCCGGCTTCGACCGCCGCGGCGGCCAGCGAGGTCAGCAGCTCCTGCCAGCCCACGTACGGCTGGGGGAGGTCCGCCTTGATCAGCGAGCGCTCGATCTGCAGCCGGGCGCCGGCCTGGACCATCGTGTCGTCGCGGAAGAGTTCGGCGGTGCGGTCGAGGACGGTGAGCATGATCTCCAGCGGTGAGCGCTCGGACTCCCGCACCTCCGTCACCAGGGGCTCCCAGCGGGCGTAGTGCTCCTCGACCACGGCGACCGCAAGGGCCTCCTTGTTGGTGTAGTGGAAGTAGACGGCGCCCTTGGTCAGGCCGGTGCGGGTGGCGACGTGCTGCAGCGTGACCGTCGGATAGCCCTTCTCCTTGAACTCCTCGGCGGCGGCCCACAGGATCTGCTCCCTGGTCCGGCGGGCGCGCTCCTGCTTCAGTTCGCGCCCCGGCTGCTGCCGCGTCGAGCTGAGGCTGGTCGTGGTGTCGCTGGTGTTCATGACGTGTCCCTGTTGCTCTGGGGCTTCTGCCGACCCCCCCGGTAAGGCAGTGTGCGGAAAGTTTCAAGGCTTGCAATATACCTTCCGGCAGGTTTATTTTCGATCCGATAATCGGACGTACGTTGCCGAGGATCGATCTACCTGGGGGTTCTGTCTTGCTGTCCAGTCCTTCACTCGCGCCCGGCCCGGTCTCCCGCGTCGGTCTGCCGCGCATACCACGGCAGTCGGCGCCGGGATTTCCGTCCCGGGACGGCGCCCTGACCTTTGACCGGACGGTCCCGCGTTCCCTGGTCCACCGTGCCTCGGTGGCCGAGGTCTTCCTCACCGACGGACGCCGCGGCGAGGGGAACCGGGTACGGATCGCCGCCCAGTGGCCCCGCCGCCATGCGCTGTACCAGCCGGACGCCGAGGGCAGCAGTGACCCGCTGCTGCTGGTGGAGACCGTCCGGCAGGCGGCGATCTACACCGCACACCGCTTCCACGAGGTCCCGCTGACGCACAGCTTCATCTTCCGCGACCTCGACTTCCACATCGTGGACCCCGGTGCGCTGGTGGTGGGTGGCGAGCCGCTCCAACTCGTGCTCGACGGGAGCTTCATACCCGAAGCCCACCCGTCCGGGAACCGGATCGCGGCGCGCTTCGAGGCGTGGGTGGAGACGGGTGGCCGTCGCTGCGCCCGGGTGTCGGTACGCCTGCTGGCGGTCGGGGTCGAGCTGTACGGGCTGCTGCGCAACCGCCGTGGCCCCGCGGCCCGCGGTCCCCGCGGTTCGGTGGGCGGCGTACTCGGCGCGGAGCCCCGTATGCTCGACGCCGCCGAGGCCGGGCGGCAGCGACAGGAGAACGTCTTGCTGTCCGTCGACCCGAAGGCCGTTCCGGGGCGGTACCTCATGCGCGTGGACCGTGACCATCCCGGCTACTTCGAGCACTCCTGCGATCACGTCCCCGGCATGGCACTGGTCGAGGCGTTCCGACAGGCGGGATGTCATCTGGTCGGGGCCGGGCGGGAGTTGGCGGAGGGCGAGTCCGGCCGCCGGGCCGCTTCGTGGTCCCTTGCCTTCTCCGAGGTCCGGTTCGACGCGTTCGGTGAACTGCGCGAGCCTACCATGATCGAGGTTGTCGACGGGGTGTCAGCCCTGCCGTCGATGGGCCGGGACGGGCTGCGCCGCGTCCAACTGGCCGCCGTTCAGGGGGAGCGCACCATCGCGCGCTGCACGGCCCTCTACCGTGCCCGCGTCCTTGCCGCGCCGTCGGGGGAGGGGGACGCGTGGAACTCCAGCATCTGCGGGCCTTCCGCGAAGTAGCGCGGGAGCTGAGCTTCACCCAGGCTGCGAAGAACCTGCACTGCGCACAGTCCACGGTCACCGGCCAGATCAAGCTCCTGGAGCAGGCCCTCGGCGTGGAGCTCTTCCACCGGCGGGGCCGGCTGCCGGTCGAACTCACCGAGGCGGGCGCACTGTTGCAGCCCCGTGCGGAGCAGATCCTGTGCGCGGTGGAAACCGCCGTCCGCGAAGTCCGGTCGAACCGGCCGGCGCCGCGGGGGCGGTTGGCCGACGCCCGGCTCCGCCCGCTGATGCGGGTCTAGGGGATGGCGCACCGCGAGCCCGGCACGATGGGCACGATCGGCGAGGCCGTCAGCGGCCGCAACAGCCGCCAGGGCCGCGACGGCCGCCAGGGCCGCGGCGGTTCATCGCCCATCGCCTTCTTCGACGTAGACGAAACACTCATCACCGTCACGAGCATGATCGGCTTCCTGGCCTTCCACCCGGAGCGCGAGGGCGGCGGCTCCCCGGGTCTCGCCCGGGCTCGCGCCGACCTGATGGCCCGGCGGGAGCGCGGAGTGGCCCGCGAGGAACTCAATCGCGCGTACTACCGGCTCTTCGCGGGCTGCACGCAGGAGTCGCTCGCCGCCGCCGGCCGGGCGTGGTTCGGGCAGGAGGCCGCCAAGGGCAACCTCCTGCACCGGCCGGTGGTCGAGGCGCTGCACCGCCACCGACGGGCAGGTCACCGCATCGCGCTGGTCTCGGGGGCGCCCCGCCAGTGCCTCGAGCCGCTGGCCGGGGCGCTGGGCGGCGGCCTTGTCCTGTGCGCGCGGCAGGAGAGTGTGGGCGGGCAGGTCACGGGGGAGATCGACACCCCCGTGATCGGTGCGGAGAAGGCTGCGCGGGCGACGGAGGCCATGCGGATGTTCGGGGCCGCCGCGGGTGACTGCTTCGCGTACGGCGACCACTCGAGTGACCTTCCGCTGCTGTGCGCGGTGGGGCACCCGGTGGTCGTCGGCGACGATCCGGTGCTGGTCGCCCGTGCGGGCCGCGAGGGCTGGCCCGTGCTTCCCGGCGTCCGCGGTGCGTCCGGGCCGGTCAGGCTGCCGCGGGCCGGATGAGCAGGAGCATCAAATCCCATGTGGCAAGGACCTGTTGGTGCGTGGGGTCGGATCCGCCGGTGGACGTGATCTGGTGCATGCCGAGTACGAGGGCCAGCAGCAGTCGGCTCAAGGGTTCCGCGTCGAGTGCGGGGTCGACCACCCCGTGCTCCTGCGCGTCCCGTACGAGACGGGAGATCGTGGCGCCCAGGCCGCCCACGAAGGCGGGCGCCTCGCCCAGGGCCCGCGCGTCCTCGGCGGCCAGGCGCAGGCCCGCCGTGAACCGGACGTCCTCCTGGACGTGCCGGGTCAGTCCCAGGACCAGAGCGCGCAGACCTTCCCCGGGTCCCTGGCCGCTCCTCTGCTCGGCGCCGCGCAGCAACTCCCCCCAGCTCTCCTCGAAGAGCCGGACCAGCTCGTCCGCCAAGGCCTCCTTGGAGGAGAAGTGGCCGTACACCGCCCCTTTGGTCAGTCCGGTGTGCTTCGCCACGATCTGCAGATTGGTGCGGGCGAAACCGTGAGCGGCGAACTCAGCCGCGGCCGCGTCCAAGACCAGTGCGTGGGTACGTCGCGACCTGTCCTGTTTCATCGGAGGGCGGCCTCCTTGCCTACCTCAAGTGCCGCAGAAGCGTTGGGGTATGAACCTACACCCAAAAACATTCGTCTGTGAATTCTTTCTTTGACAGCCGCCAAGGAGGCGTCGTTCATGACCAGTCACGTGGTGTCCGGAACAACATCAGGCCTCGATGGCCGAGTTGCCGCGGCGGAGGCGGGCCGAAACGCGAAGGAATCCGAACGGGACAGAGATCTGCGCCCCGTTGTGGTCTCGGCATTGTCCGAAGCGGGATTTCTACGGCATTTCGTGCCCGTGCGCTGGTCGGGCGCGGCCGGTACCTTCGCCGAAATCGTGGCGGCGGTGGCTGTCGTGGGGGAGGAATGCCCATCCGCCGCCTGGTGCGCCGCGCTGCTGGCGGCCCACGGCCGGCTCGCCGCCCACCTGCCGCAGGAGGCGCAAGAGGAACTGTGGCAGGAGTCGCCCGATGTGTCCATAGCGGCTGCTGTGGTGCCCCCGTCGGGCGACCTCGCCAAAGTGCCTGGTGGCTGGCGGCTGTCGGGCCGCTGGACCATGGCCAGTGCGGCGCGTCATGCGCAGTGGGTGCTGCTCGCCAGCGTCGAGAACACCCCCGAGGGCCCCCGCCAGCGCATCCTGGCCGTGCCGCGCGCCGACGTACGGGTCCATGACACCTGGCGCAACGCCGGGCTGCGCGGCACCGGGAGCCACACGCTGAGCGTGGACGGCGCCTTCGTCCCCGCCCACCGCGCCATGACGCGCGAGGACCTGCTGACCGGCTCGGCGGACACCGAGGCGGCCCGCTGCCACCGCGTCCCCTTCCCCCTGGTGGCCTCGCTGCTCTTCGTCGCACCGGCGCTGGGCGCGGCCCGGGGAGCACTGCGCGCCTGGACCGCGATCACCCGTGAGCGGCGGACCCCGGACGGCCTCCCGGCGCTCGAGGACGGTACCTACCAGCAGGTGCTCGCCCGCTCTTCGGCCGAGATCGACGCCGCCGGGCTGCTGCTCGAAGGGGCGGCCGGGCGGGCCGACCGGGCGGCGGACCCCGCGGCGCAGGTGCCGCTGAACCTGCGCGACTGCGCCGTGGCGATCGATCTGCTGGTCACCGCCGTGGAGCGGCTCTACCGCAGTGGCGGGGCACGGGGCCAGGACGAGGACGGTGACCTCCAGCGCTTCTGGCGCGACGTCCACGCCGTGGCCGGCCACGGTTCGGTGCAGCTGGCCCCGGCCGCCGCGGCCTATGCCCGGCAGGTGATGGCGGTCCCGGCCGGCTGACGCGACCTCGTCGCCGACGCGCCCTGTGCCGTGCGCTCCGTGCCCTGGCCCCCCGGCTGGATCGGAGGCGAGGGCGCAGGGCGCATCTGCATCCGCGTCCGTCCCCGCCCCCGCCCCCGCCCCCGCCCCCGTGCGCTTTCGATCGGCGTCCCCGATTACATTTGAAACCTTTGCGAAGGAATGATTTTGTGAGGTGTCCCGCCGGTGCCGCCCGCCGCCCGCATACCCGTGAGGTCTTCCTGTGCAGAACTCCCAGATTTTCCCGGTGACCGAGGCCCAGCTCGGGCTGCTCGTCATCGACCGGTCGGTTGCCGCCCGCAACCTCTACAACATCGTCCTCGAGTTCCGGCTCGACCCCCGCACGACATCCCGGGACCTGAGCGCCGCGCTCGCCGCGGTGACCGCCGTACAGCCCGCACTGCGACTGGGGCTGCACGAAGCGCCGTCGCCGCACGCAGCGCTCATCGCGCCGCTCCCGGCCGAACGCCTCCCGCTGGACACCGAGCAGGTGTCCGCGGCCGCCTTCCCCGCCCGGCGCACCGCGCTGCTGGCGCAGCTGTCCGCACACGTCTTCTCCCTGGACGATCCACCGCTCTTCCACGCGGCCCATCTGCGCAGCGAAGACGAGTCCACGGCAACGCTGCTGTTCGCCGTCCACCACACGGTCTTCGACGGGTTCTCCGCCGGGCCGTTCGCCGGTGACCTGGCCGCCGCGCTCGACGGCACCCTCGACGTGGAGGCGCTGCGCGCCGGCCGCGAGGGGGCGCTGCGCGCCGAACTCCGGGCACAGCTCACCGCCGCGGCCGACGAGGAGACCGAGGAGGAGGCCGCCGCGCTGGCCGCCCGGCTGGCCACCGTCCGGGCGACCGAGCTCTACCCCCGGCCGGGCCGACCGACCGAAACGGACTTCGCGGGCGCACGCATCGAACTTCAACTGACCTCAGAGGAGTCCGCGGCCGTGGACGCGGCCTGCCGGAAGCTCGGCGTCACCCCGTTCACCTTCTACACGGCCGCGTACGCGGCGGTCCTGGCCCGGCACTCCGGCGGCGACTGCGCGACGCTCGGCGCCACCTTGATGTCCCGGCGCACCCTCGGCTCCTTCGGCCTGTGCGGGTTCTTCGTCAACACCCTGCCGATGGCCGTTCCCGTCGACTGGACCTCTCCCTTCGAGGAGTTCGTCGCCAAGGTGGTGGACGAGGAGGTCGAGGACACCAAGTTCCGCTCCCACATCCCCTTCAACCGGATCGCCGCGCACTGCGCCCCGGACCGCTCCAGCAATCGCAACCCGGTCTTCTCGGCGCTGCTCGCCATGCAGGACAGCACCGTGGTCGAGCCGGGCGGCCCGGTACTGTCGGTGCGTCAGCACGGCAACGGCACCGCCAAGTTCGACCTGCTGCTGTTCGCCACCCCCACCGCCGGGGGATGGCTCCTGGAGCTCGAGCACGACCTGACGCTGCTGCCGCCCATCGTGGCGCGGGGCATCGCCGACTCCCTGCGCGAAGCGGTCGCCAACGCCGCCCGCAACCCGGGCGGCACCCTCGCCGAACTGTTCCGCGACGCCGGGCCCGTCCTGACCGCGGAGCCGGCCGACGCCGCCGAGGGCGCCCCCGAGGGCGCCGCCGAGTGCCCGGCCGAGTACGCCACCGTGTACGAGTGGGTCATGGCCACCGCGGCCGCGCGCCCCGAGCTGACGGCGATCACCGCGGACGGGGCCACCACCACGTACGGCGAACTCGCGCGGACCGTACGGGCCGTCGCGCGCGGCCTGGCCGAGCGCGGCGTGGGCCACGGGAGCGTCGTCGGCGTGGCCACCCGGGGGCTGACCGAGACGGTGGCGAGCGTGCTGGCGATCCTCGAGCGCAGGGCCGCGTACCTGCCCCTGGACCCCCAACTGCCAGCAGAGCGACTCGACATGATGACGGCCCAGGCGGACTGTCGGCTCGTGGTGGGTGAAGGGACCTTCGGGGCGGCGGACGTGCTCACTCCCGAGCAGCTGGCGGACCTGGGCTGGGACGCCGCCCCGGCCCCGGTCGGCGCGCGGGGTCCCGGCGACCCGGTCTACGCCATGTTCACCTCGGGCTCCACCGGGCGGCCCAAGGGCGTGCTCATGGGAAACGGAGCCCTGGTCAACCTGACCCGCTGGCAGCTCGACGTGCTCGCCATGGACGAGACCACGCGGTTCATGCAGTACGCGCCGATCGGATTCGACGTCTCCTTCCAGGAGATCTTCCCGACCCTCGTGGCCGGAGGCACGCTGATCTCCCGCGACCCCGTGGACCGGCGCGACCTGCCCTCCCTGGTGCGGAGGGTGGCCGAGACCGGGGTGACCCACCTCTACCTTCCGGTGGCCGCGCTGCGCCCCTTCGCCCTGGCCGCGGACGAGCTGTCTGAAGAGCTCCCGACGCTGCGTCACATCTGCGTCGCAGGTGAGCAGTTGCAGGTGGACCGTGGCGTCCAGGACTTCTTCGCGCGGCGGCCCGGCATCGGACTGTTCAACATGTACGGCCCCACCGAGACCCATGTCGTCACGGCGCAGGAACTGACCGCCGACACCCAGCCCTGGCCCGCGCACGTGCCGATCGGCCGCCCCATCCCCGGCGTCGGCGCCCAGGTCGTGGACGTCACCGGGCACCTCGCCCCGGCCGGCGTGCCCGGCGAGCTGCTGCTGGGCGGCGACTGCCCCGCCCAGGGCTACGTCAACGACTCCGAACGGACCGCGGAACGCTTCGTCCCCGACCCCTACGGCACCGGCCCGGACGCCCGCCGCTACCGCACCGGCGACGTGGTGTTCCGCGACGAGCACGGGGTGCTGGTCTACGCCGGACGGGACGACCACCAGGTCAAGATCCGCGGCCACCGGGTCGAACTCGGCGAGCTGGAGAACGCGGCCCTGGCCGTACCCGGCGTCCGCGCGGCGGTGGCAGCGGCCCACAAGGAAGGCGCACAACGGGAGTTGGCGCTCTTCCTCGTACCGGACAAGGACCACCCCACCGGCCCCGCCACGGTGCGCGCCGCGCTCACCGCGACGCTGCCCGCGTACATGATCCCGGCCCACGTGCTGACCGTGGCCTCCATCCCCACCAGCCACAACGGCAAGCTGGACCGGGCGGCGCTGCTGCGCGCACTGCCCGAACTCCTCCCCGCCGCAGGGCCGGTGGACGCGACCCCGGACGCGGCCCCGGACCCCGCCACGACGCCGGGCCTCGACCCCTCGCTCGTCACGGGCCTGCGCGAGATCTGGAGCACGCTGCTCGACCGCCACGTGACCGTGCACGGCTCGCTCTTCGACCAGGGCGCGCACTCCCTGAACGTTCTGACCGCCCTCACCCGCGTCGAGAACCGGTACGGCGTACGGATCCCGGTCCTCGACTTCTTCAAGGCACCCACGATCAGCGCCCTGGCCGAAGCGGTGGCCGCGCGGAGGAACCAGACATGACCACTCACCAACCACTGCTCATCCCGCTCGGCGAGAGCGAGGGCGGCGACCAGACCGTCCTGCTGCCCGCCGCCGGCGGCGGCATCGGCCCGTACTTCCAGCTCGCCGGCGAACTCCTCGCCCGGGGACCGGTCCACGCCATCCGCGCGCCCGGGCTGCTGCCCGGCGAGCGGCCCGACCGCGACGTACCCACCATGGTCGAGCGCTACCTCGCCGAACTGCGCCGTCTGCCCCGGCCGCCCCGCCACCTCGTGGGCTGGTCCCTCGGAGGCGTACTGGCCTGGGAACTGGCCGCCCGGCTCGCCCAGGACGGCGACGCCCCCGCCCCGGCCGTGATCATGGTGGACAGCTACGCCGAGCTCCCCGCCCGGCCCCCCACCGACCGCCACGCGCTCTTGGACCGCATCGGCCGGTCCATGGGAATGCGCCTCGACGGCGAGGAAGGCGAGCGGCTGCGCGAAGTCGCCGCCGCACACCTGGAAGCCGCCCACGCGCACCGGGCCCGCGCCGGTCACACCGGACCCGCGCTGCTCATCTCCTGCACCGCCGACCGGCACTCCGACCAGCTCGGGCAATGGGCGCGGCGCGCACCGCACCTGCGCGTCCGGGAGCTGGAGTGCGCCCACTTCGAGGTGCTCGACCCCACCCGCGCACCCCTGCTCCACCACCACATCGACGGCTTCCTGACGGATCTCGCGCAGGACTCCGAGGGCTGACACGGTTCGACAAGGAAGAGCGACATGGTTACCACGAACACCAGCCCCCTCGACGGCGGCATCACCGTCCCCCTCGACGGCTCCCCCTTCGCCCTGCTGCACCGTCCGCACGCGACCGGCCCCGACCGGCTCGAACTCCTCCTCGGGGACGTCACGACGGTCGAGCGCCTGGCCGCCCTGCCGCTGGCCGACGACCCGGCCGACGCCTGGGACACCGGGGGCGCCGCCGCGGCCGCCACCGGTGCCCACGAACTGCTGGCACTGCTCCCGTACCGGCAGATCGCCGAGCGCGGCTACACCTGCACCGACGACGGCGCCCCGCTGACCGTCCTCCAGGTCCGCGAGCAGCACTCGCTGACCACCAGCCGGTTCCTGTCCACCCTGCCCGACACGCCCCTCGCCCTGCGCGACGAGGAATTCGACATCCCCGACCCGGAGTACGCGCAGATCGTGCGCAAGGTGATCGCCGAGGAGATCGGCCAGGGCGCCGGCGCGAACTTCGTCATCAAGCGCTCCTTCACCGCCACCATCGACGGCTACACCCCGGCCGCCGCCCTCACCTTCTTCAGCCGGCTGCTCGCCCGGGAGTCCGGCGCGTACTGGACCTTCCTGGTCCACACGGGCGAGCGGACCTTCGTCGGGGCCTCGCCCGAGCGGCACGTCAGCCTGGAGTCGGGGACGGTCACCATGAACCCGATCAGCGGCACCTACCGCTATCCCGCGACGGGACCCACCGTCCAGGGCGCCCTCGGGCTCCTCGCCGACCGCAAGGAACGCGAAGAGCTCCAGATGGTGGTCGACGAGGAGCTGAAGATGATGTCCCGGATCTGCGATCCGGGACTGCGGGTGGAAGGCCCCTTCCTCAAGGAGATGGCCCGGCTCGCCCACACCGAGTACTTCATCAAGGGTGAAAGCCGGCTCGACGTCCGCGACATCCTGCGCGAGACGATGTTCGCGCCCACCGTCACCGGCAGCCCGGTGGAGAGCGCCTGCGAGGTGCTGCACCGCTACGAACCCCGCGGCCGCTCCTACTACAGCGGGGCCCTCGCGCTCATCGGCCGGGACCGCGCCGGCCACCGGGCGATGGACTCCGCGATCCTCATCCGCACCGCCGAGATCGACACGGCCGGCCGACTGGAGATCGGGGTCGGCGCCACGCTCGTGCGCCACTCCGACCCGCAGAGCGAGGTCGCCGAAACCCACGCGAAGGCCGCCGGGCTCCTCTCGGTCCTCCGGGACCACCCGGCCGCCGCCGACCACCCGACCGCCGCCGACCGCGTACCCCGCGACCGGGACCCCGGCGCGGACACCCCCGCGCCGCTCGGTCAACACCCGGAGGTGCTGAAGGGGCTCGCCTCGTACAACGAACGGCTCGCCCGGTTCTGGCTGGACCCGCTGCCCGCCGGGGCGTACGAGGCACCCGAGCTCGCCGGGCTGCGCGCGGCCGTCGTGGACCACGAGGACACCTTCACCGCGATGCTCGCCCACCAACTGCGCTCCCTGGGCCTGTCGGTGACCGTCCACCCCTGGCGCGAAGCCTCCGAAGAGGCCCTGGACCAGGCGGACCTGGTGGTCCTGGGACCCGGCCCCGGAGACCCCCGGCGCACCGAAGACCCCAAGATCGCCACCGCGCACCGGCTGGCCCGGCGGCTGCTGACGGGGGGCACTCCCTGCGTCGCCGTGTGCCTGGGCCACCAGGTCGTGTCCTCGCTGCTCGGCGTCGAGCTCGTCCGCAAGGAAACCCCCAACCAGGGGCTCCAGCAGGAGATCGACTTCTTCGGGCGCCGCGCCCGTGCCGGCTTCTACAACACCTTCGCCGGCCGCTCGTGCACCGACCGCCTGCACACCCCCGCCGGCCCGTTCGCGGCCCACGCCGTCGAGGTCAGCCGCGACCCGCACACCGGCGAGGTCCACGGCCTGCGCGGACCGGGCTTCGCCACCGCCCAGTTCCACCCCGAGTCCCTGCTGACCGAGGACGGACCGGCGCTGCTCCACCAGCTCGTCACCACGGCCCTCGCCGCCCCGACCACCTCACCCGGGAGCAACCGGTGAACACCCTGACCCGCCGGCGCCCCCGCCACACCGACGCATCCCTGCTGCCCCTCACCGCCGCCGAGCACGACCTGCTCCGCGCCCTGCCCGCCGCCCAGCAGCCGCACTGGCCCGACCAGGACCTCCTGGCCAAGGCCGGCCGCGAGCTGCGCGACAGCCAGCCGCTGGTCACCTCGCGGGAGATCCTGCGCCTGCGTACCCTGCTCGCCGACGTCGCCGCCGGCAAGGCCCTGGTCGTCCAGGCCGGCGACTGCGCGGAGGACCCCGCCGACCGCACCCCGGAGGCGGTCGCACGCAAGGCCGGCCTGACCGAGTGCCTGGCCGGCGTACTCCAGGCCCGCTCCGGGCTGCCGGTGCTGCGCGTCGGCCGCATCGCCGGGCAGTACGCCAAACCGCGCTCCCAGCCGACCGAGCGGCGAGACGGCCTCGAACTCCCCGTCTACCGCGGGCCGATGGTCAACGGTCCGGAGTTCGCCCCCCTGCTGCGCACGCCCGATCCGCTGCGCATGCTCGACTGTCATCAGGCGGCCGGTGACGTGCTCGGCCTGTTGCGCGAACGCCAGGACGGCCAGGGCGGCGCTCCCCTCTGGAGCAGCCACGAGGCCCTCGTACTCGACTACGAGCTGCCCCAGCTCCGCCGCGACGCCTACAACCGGACCTTCCTCACCTCCGCCCACTGGCCGTGGATCGGCGAACGCACCCGCCAACTCGACGGAGCACACGTCGAATTGCTGTCACAGGTGGCCAACCCGGTGGCCTGCAAGGTCGGCCCCGCCATGTCGGCCGCCGACCTGCTCGCGCTGTGCGAACGCCTCGACCCCAACCGCCAGCCCGGACGGCTCACCCTGATTCCCCGACTCGGCGCCGACCTCGTCGCCGAGCGCCTTCCCGCCCTGGTCGCGGCGGTACGGGTCGCGGGGCATCCGGTGATCTGGATGTGCGACCCCATGCACGGCAACACCGTCACCGCCCCGAGCGGCCACAAGACCCGGTCCGTCGCCACCGTCGTCCGGGAAGTCCGTGGCTTCCACTGCGCCGTGCTCCAGGAGGGCGGCGTACCGGGCGGCCTGCACCTGGAAGCCACCGCCGCCCCGGTCGTCGAGTGCTGGGCGGACGAAGCCGAACTCGGCGCCCTGGGCGATGCGTACACCACGCTGTGCGACCCCCGTCTCAACCTCGGACAGTCCATCACGGTCGCCGAGTCCTGGCCCCACCAGTGAAAGGTTCACCAACTCCCGTGACCCTGCCAGCAATTGCCCCCTATTCCATGCCCGTCGAAGCGGAGCTTCCGGCCAACAAGGCCGACTGGAAGGTCGACCCCGCCCGCGCGGTACTGCTCATCCACGACATGCAGCGGTACTTCGTCGACGCCTTCCCGGCCGGCACCGACCCCGTGGCCTCCCTCACCGCCAACGTGCGAAGGCTGCGCGAGCAGTGCGCCGCCCAGGCAATACCCGTGGCCTACACCGCCCAGCCCGGCGGAATGAGCGAGCAGGACCGCGGCCTGCTGCGGGATTTCTGGGGACCGGGCATGTCGGTCAGCCCCGAACAGCGCGAGGTCGTCGACGGCCTCGCACCGCGGCCGGGCGACCAGGTGTACACCAAGTGGCGCTACAGCGCCTTCCACCGCACCGGACTCCTCGAATTCCTGCGCGAGCAGGGCCGTGACCAGCTGGTCATCTGCGGGATTTACGCCCACATCGGATGCCTGGCGACCGCCGTCGAGTCGTACACCAACGACATCCAGACCTTCCTCGTCGCCGACGCCGTGGCCGACTTCACCGCCGAAGACCACCGCATGGCCCTGGACTACGCGGCCGGCCGCTGCGCCGTGGTCCTGCCCACCCAGACCGTCGCCGACCAGATCGAGCGGCTCCAGATCGCAGGGAACATTCGATGAGCACTCTGTTCATAGCCAACAACCGCACCGCCCAGATGGTCGGCGACCTCGAAGAGCTCAGCGCGGAGCACCGCAGGACCGCCGGCGTGACGGCACAGCGCATGATCTGGTACGCCGCCGAGGGCGATGTCCTCGTCGTACCGCACGTGCCCGGCGAGGAGTTCCTGGCCTACGTCACCGCCCTGACCGGCGCCGACCGCGACCGGATCACCGTCCTCGCCCCGCCGGCGGGCGCCCTCGGGATCGACGTGCTCACCCCGGACCGCTGGGAGGACCGCGAGTTCGTCGAGGAGCTGCGAAGCGCCACCGCGAAGTCCGGCGTCGACCGGGTCTTCCCGATCTACTACGACAGCCCGGTCGTACGGCTGGCGCACTCCCTGGAGCTCGGCCGGACCACCCCCGGCTTCCGCTACATCCAGCAGGGCGGCGGGCAACTCCTCAACAGCAAGGCGACGTTCCGGGCACTGGCCGCCGGCATCGGCAACCCCATCCCGGACGGCGTGGTGGCCTTCGGCCGGGCCGAGGCCGAGGAATTCCTGTGGGAACTCCTCGGGCAGGACCGGCACGCCATCGTGAAGAAGGACTTCCACGTCGCCGGCTACGGCAACGCCATCCTCAGCCGCGACGCCTCCGTCACCCCGATCGGCGCCCCCGAAGTCACCGTACTGAGCAGCCGGGAGGACCTCGCCCGCCACCTGGACCAGCGGTGGGCCTGGTACTCGGACGACGACAGCCGGCCGGTGGTCGTCGAGGACTACACCCCGGACAGCGTGCCCGTCTACGCCGAGTTCCGCATCGGCGAGGAGCGGGCCGAGCTCCTCGGACACGGCGAGATGCTGATGGGCCCGATCTTCAACGGCCTGGTCATCCCGGCGAAGTCCGCCGACCACCCGCGCTTCCCGCACTTCCTGGCCGAGGCGCACCGCCTCTGCGAGACGGTGCGTGCCATGGGCTACCGCGGCCCGATCAGCGTGGACGCCATCGTCACGCCCGGCGGCGAGATCCTGATCAACGAGTTCAACGGGCGCGTCGGCGGCTCGACCCACATCAACCACCTGGCCGAGCAGCTCGTGGGCCCGGACTTCCTGCGGGAGCGCATCCTCATCCAGCGCCACCACTGGCAGGTGCCGTCCTTCCGGGAGGCCGTCGACCGGATCCGGGAGCTGGGCCTGGCCTTCGACCCGGGCGGCCGGACCGGAGTCGTCATCACCTCCGACGACAGCACGCACGGCGGCACGGTCGAGTACTGCCTGGTCGCCGAGGACATGAGCGCCGCGGAGAAGACCGAGGAAGTCCTGTCCGGGCTGTTCGCCTGACGAGCGAGCGAGCGGGCATCCGGGCCGACGATCCCCCTGCAACAAAGAAGCGGAAGAGAAGAAAGACAATGAGTTACCGGAAGATCCTCACGGGGAACGTCCTGCTGTGGATGGCCGCCGCCTTCGTGGGCAGGCTGCCCATCGCCGTCGCCCCCCTGGGCCTGGTGTTCCTCGTCCGCGATACGGCGGGCGGCTACTCGCTGGGCGCGACACTGGCCGCCGCCTACGTCCTCGGCGAGGTGCTGGGATCGGTGGTGCTCGGGGCCTGGATGCGCCCCAAGCGGCTGCACGTCCACCTGGCCGTCGGGATGGCGGCCGGCGCCGCCGCGTTCGCCGGGCTCGCCCTGTTCCCGGAGACCTCGGCGGTCGTGACCGCCGCGCTGGCCTTCGTCGCGGGCGCGGCACCCGCCGCGGGACCCGGCGCAATGCGCTCGATGCTGATCGCCCTGGTGGACAAGGCGGACGAGCCCCGGGCGCTGAGCGCCGAGACGGTACTGACCCAGATCACCTGGGGCGGGGCCCCCGCGCTCGTCGTCGTCCTCGCGGTGAACGTCTCGCCGAGCGCGCCGATGGCACTGGGCGCGGTCGGGTTCCTCGCGGCCGCGGTCCTCCTCTTCCTGCTCCCGACGTACCGGCCCCAGCCCGAGGCCGCGCAGCAGGACGGCGGCCGGGACGAGCACGGCAGGCAGGCCAAGGGCGCCGGCCGGGGACGGGTCCTCGCCTCCGCCTGGCCGATCTACCTCACGAGCGCGGGCGCGATGTCCATGCTCGCCACCGCGGAGCTCGCCCTCACCCCGCTCCTGGAGTACCGGCACCTCACCGTCAACTGGGCCGGCGCCCTGCTCGCCCTGTTCTCCCTGACCAGCGCGGCCGGCGCGTTCCTCTACGGCCTGCGGACGTGGCCCGGCACCGTGCGCAGCCAGAGCCTGGTCTTCCTGCTGATCACCTCGGTCTGCGTCGCGCTCTCCGCGGTGTTCACCAGCCTCGCCGGCATCGCCCTCGCCTTCCTCGCGGCCGGCGTGTTCCAGGCGGGCGTGATGGTGACCCGCAGCATGAGCCTGCGCGAGCGCTTGCCGGAGCACGCCCACACGGCCGGCTACTCCATCCAGTACGCCGTCCAGGGCGTCGGCTACACCATCACCGCCTCCGTGGCCGCGACCGTCCTCTCGGGCTCGACCCCCGTGGTGGCCATCCTCGGCGGAGTGGGGATCACCGTGCTGCTCACCCTGGTCAGCGCGGCCGCCGAGCTGCGCCGGCGCCCCGAACGCCACCCGGAGCAGCCCCGGGCCGCACGCGAGGAGGCAGTCAGTTGAGCAGGCTGCGCTGGCTCACCGCGGGGGAGTCCCACGGACCGGCACTCGTGGCGACCCTGGAGGGCCTGCCGGCCGGCGTCCCGATCACCACCGGGACGGTGGCCGATCACCTGGCCCGGCGGCGGCTCGGCCACGGGCGCGGCGCGCGGATGAGGTTCGAGCGCGACGAGGTGACCTTCCTCGGCGGCGTCCGCCACGGCCTGACCATGGGCTCGCCCGTCGCGGTCATGGTGGGCAACACCGAGTGGCCGAAGTGGGAGAAGGTCATGTCGGCCGACCCCGTGGACCCCGCGGAGCTGACGGCGAGCGGCCGGGGCACGCCGCTCACCCGGCCCCGCCCCGGTCACGCCGACCTCGCCGGCATGCAGAAGTACGGCTTCTGCGAGGCCCGCCCGGTCCTGGAACGCGCCAGCGCCCGGGAGACGGCGGCCCGGGTGGCGCTGGGAGCGGTGGCGAGGTCGTACCTCAAGGAGACGGCCGGCATCGACATCGTCTCGCACGTCGTCGAACTGGCCGCCGCCAAGGCCCCGTACGGCGTCTACCCCACTCCCGCGGACGTGGACCGGCTGGACGCGGACCCGGTGCGCTGTCTGGACGCGGACGCCTCGAAGGCGATGGCCGCGGAGATCGACCGGGCCCACCGCGACGGCGACACGCTGGGCGGTGTGGTGGAGGTCCTGGCGTACGGGGCGCCGGTCGGGCTGGGCTCGCACGTCCACTGGGACCGCCGCCTGGACGCCCGCCTGGCCGCCGCGCTGATGGGCATCCAAGCCATCAAGGGCGTCGAGGTCGGCGACGGCTTCGACCTCGCGCGGGTGCCGGGCTCCCGGGCCCACGACGAGATCGTGCGGACCCCGGACGGCATCCGCCGCACATCGGGCCGCTCCGGCGGCACCGAAGGGGGCCTGACCACGGGCGAGCTGCTGCGGGTACGGGCCGCGATGAAGCCCATCGCGACCGTGCCGCGCGCGCTGGCCACCGTCGACGTGGCCACGGGCGAGGCCGCGGCCGCCCACCACCAGCGCTCCGACGTCTGCGCCGTGCCCGCCGCGGGCATCGTCGCCGAGGCCATGGTCGCGCTGGTGCTGGCCGACGCCGTCGCGGAGAAGTTCGGCGGCGACAGCGTGCGGGAGACCCGCCGCAACGTGCGGTCGTACCTGGACGCCCTGGTCGTCAGGTAGCCGGCGGACGGCAGGCCCGTTCGCGAGAAAAGCCGCAGCCCGGGCCGGAGACGGCCCGGGCTGCGGTCGTGTCCGGCCTTACGCGGACAGCAGCGCCTCGATCGCCGCGATGACCTCGGGGGACTCGGGCTCGGTGCGCGGGCGGAAGCGCGCCACGACCTCGCCGGCGGGGGAGATCAGGAACTTCTCGAAGTTCCACTGGATGTCCCCGGCCTCGCCCTCGGCGTCGGGGGTCTGCACGAGCTCCCGGTAGAGCGGGTGCCGGTTCTCGCCGTTGACCTCGGTCTTCTCCAGCATCGGGAAGGTCACGCCGAAGCCGGCGGCGCAGAAGGTCTGGATGTCGTCGGCGGTGCCGGGCTCCTGCTCGCCGAACTGGTTGCAGGGCACGCCGATGACGGTGAAGCCCTTCTCCTCGTACGTGAACTGCAGCCGGGCGAGGCCCGAGTACTGCGGGGTGAGCCCGCACTGCGACGCCGTGTTCACCAGCAGGATCGCCTTGCCCTTGTGGGCGGCGAGGCTGGTGGGCTCGTCGGACAGAGTGGTCAGCGGGATGTCGTACAGGCTCATCGAGCTCTCCTCGGCAGAAGGTGATGACCCGAGCCTAGGCCCCTGTGGCGATCAATTCGTCCGCCGGGTCGTTGACCGGCTGCGGCATGCCGGTGAGGTCCATCACGAACAGCGGTATCCCCAGATCGTCCGCGCGCGTGCGCGCGTCCTGGGTGTATCCCGCGAGAGCGAAGTAGACGCTGGTCGCGGAGGCTGTCAGTCCGTTCAGCCAGACGCACTCCACCGCCCGCAGCCCGGCCGGCGCCGTGGTCGGGTCCACCTGGGCCACCAGCCCCGGAGCCCGCAGGTCCACCGCCGCCGACGGGATCGGCCGGCCGTCGGGCTGGCGTACGTCCTGGAAGCCGAGCCAGCGCAGGTACAGCGCGGCCGTGGCCACCGCGTCCCGGGCCGTACGGATGGTCACCGGCCGGAAGGCGGGCCGCGGCAGGGCCCCCGAAGGCGTCGAAGGCGTCGGCGGTGGCGTCGGCCGTGACGGCCGCTGCGGCGCCGGAGTGCGCGCCCGGGCCGGCTCCGATCCCGCCGCCGGCGGCGCCTCCGGGCGCCGGGGCGGCTGCTCCCGTACCCTCCCGGCCGGTCCCGGAGCCTCCAGCGGATGCACCGGCACCCGCACGACCGTCCCGCAGGACCCGCACCCCACCTCCGGGTGCGGCCACTCGCTCTCCCGCCCGCAGGCCGTGCACCGTACCGCCACCCAGCTCTCCGACCAGGTGCGATGGGTCAGCGGCTCGGGCAGCCCCGCCAGGTCGAGCGGCGGGATGACCGGGCTCCCGCAGGCGCACGGGAAGACCGGGGCGGTGTAGCTGTTCTCGCGCAGGCACGCCGGGCAGCGCACCGGTACCGCATCCGCCATGAGCCCTGGATCCCCTCCGTCGCCGTGCGTAGGTCCATGCTCCACCACCAGCTACCTCCGGGGCGGGGTCATCCTCGAATTTCCGCCGAGGGCCGGACATTCGTAGGGCTCACCGAACAAGACGCGGCTTTTGGTGGGTTCCTGGCTGCCCCAGCGCCTTGACGTGTGCAGACTCGCCGCTTAGCTTGTTCCGTATAGCAGAACAAAACTTCCGGATTACGGAAAAGCCTGACCGCCAGACCCGCAGGAGAACTCGATGCCTCGTATGACAGCCGCCGCCGCTGCAGTGGAGATCCTCAAGCGCGAGGGCGTTTCGCAAGCGTTCGGCGTGCCCGGCGCTGCGATCAACCCGTTCTACCGCGAGCTCAAGAACGTCGGTGGCATCAACCACACGCTGGCCCGCCACGTCGAGGGCGCCTCGCACATGGCGGAGGGCTACACCCGCACGACCCCGGGCAACATCGGCGTCTGCATCGGCACTTCCGGCCCCGCCGGCACCGACATGATCACCGGCCTGTACTCGGCCATCGCGGACTCGATCCCGATCCTGTGCATCACCGGTCAGGCCCCGGTCGCGAAGCTCCACAAGGAGGACTTCCAGGCCGTCGACATCGCGTCGATCGCCAAGCCGGTCACCAAGGCCGCCACCACGGTCCTGGAGGCCGCGCAGGTCCCCGGCGTCTTCCAGCAGGCCTTCTACCTGATGCGCTCCGGCCGCCCCGGCCCGGTCCTCATCGACCTGCCGATCGACGTCCAGCTGACCGAGATCGAGTTCGACCCGGACCTGTACGAGCCGCTGGCCGTGCACAAGCCCGCCGCGACCCGCAAGCAGGCCGAGAAGGCCATCCAGTACCTGCTGGAGTCCGAGCGCCCGCTGATCGTCGCCGGTGGCGGCATCATCAACGCCGACGCCTCCGACCTGCTGGTCGAGTTCGCCGAGCTGACCGGCGTCCCGGTCATCTCCACCCTCATGGGCTGGGGCGTCATCCCGGACGACCATGAGCTCGCCGCCGGCATGGTCGGTGTGCAGACCTCGCACCGCTACGGCAACGCGACCTTCCTGGAGTCGGACTTCGTCCTGGGCATCGGAAACCGGTGGGCCAACCGCCACACCGGTTACAACCTGGACGCCTACCTCGGCGACCGCAAGTTCGTCCACGTCGACATCGAGCCGACCCAGATCGGCAAGATCTTCGCCCCGGACCTCGGCATCGCCTCCGACGCCAAGGCCGCGCTGGAGATCTTCATCGAGGTGGCCAAGGAGCTCAAGGCCGAGGGCAAGCTGCCCGACTTCAGCACCTGGGTCGCCTCGCACCTGGAGCGCAAGGGCACGCTGCAGCGCCGTACGCACTTCGACAACGTGCCGATCAAGCCGCAGCGCGTCTACGAAGAGATGAACAAGGCCTTCGGTCCCGAGACCCGCTACGTCACCACCATCGGTCTGTCGCAGATCGCCGGTGCGCAGATGCTGCACGTCTACAAGCCGCGCCACTGGATCAACTGCGGCCAGGCCGGCCCGCTCGGCTGGACCATCCCGGCCGCGCTGGGTGTCGCCACCGCCGACCCGCAGACCCCGGTCGTCGCCCTCTCCGGTGACTACGACTTCCAGTTCATGCTGGAGGAGCTGGCCGTCGGTGCGCAGCACAAGATCCCGTACGTCCACGTCCTGGTGAACAACGCCTACCTCGGCCTGATCCGTCAGGCGCAGGGCGGCCTCGGCATCAACTTCGAGGTCAACCTGGAGTTCGAGAACATCAACGCCCCCGAGCTGGGTGTCTACGGCGTCGACCACGTCAAGGTCGTCGAGGGCCTCGGCTGCAAGGCGATCCGGGTCACCGACCCGAACGAGCTGGGCGCCGCCTTCGAGGAGGCCAAGAAGCTCGCCGCGCAGTACAGCGTCCCGGTGGTCGTCGAGGCCATCCTGGAGCGCGTCACCAACATCTCGATGAGCAAGACGGTCGACATGAGCGACGTCACCGAGTTCGAGGAGCTCGCGACCGAGCCGGGTCACGCGCCGACCGCGATCCGTCCGCTGGCTGTCTGACAGCTCACGCGGTAGCAGCGCCGCGCACGACCCCCGTCCCTCCTGGAGGAGGAACGGGGGTCGTCGCGCGTTCGTGCGTCGTTACGGGAACTGCTGCTCGGGGCGGGGGCCGAGTTCCGCGTCCACCGCACCCGCGAGCAGGTCGCGGGCCCGGTCCAGGGCCAGTGAGCCGCTCAGCCAGCGCTCGCTCAGGCCCTCCACCAGCGCGGTCAGCCGCTCCGCGGCGTCCAGCGGGTCCACCCGCAGGTCGGCGAGGCCGGCGGCCTGGGCGTCCGAGACGGCCTCGGCGGTGTCCCGGGTCCAGCTCCGGGTGGACTCGGCGAGGGTCTCGCGCAGTTCGGTGTCGAAGATGGCGCTGGCCCGCAGCTCGCCCCAGGCGATGCTGTTCTCGCGGACCCGGTCGGAGTCCTGGAGCTCGCTCAGCAGCAGCTGGAGCAGGACGGTGCGGGCGTCCTCGGTGCCGGCGACGGCCTCGTCGGTGTAGCCGGTGGCGCGGTCGCTGATGAAGGCGAGGGTGCGCTGGATCAGGCCGGCGCGGTCCTTGAAGTGGTAGTAGAGCAGGGCGGTGGAGACCTCGGCCTCGGCGGCCACCTCCTCGACCCGCAGCCCTCTGACACCGTTGCGCGCGATGACTCGTACCGCTGCTTCCAAGATCAACGTTTGACGATCGGCCACGCCGGCTCGCACCTTTCGGTCGGACACCCCTTGACTGATCTTTCAGTCAGGTCCCACGATAGCTCCCACCCGCCACCTGACTGGATTTTCAGTCGATCGCTTCCTGACTGAAATTTCAGTCAGGATGCCACGATGGAGGGTGTACCGCCCCGACCGCACCGAGGAGCTCCCCCGATGACCACGCTGAGCCCGCAGAGTCCGCCGAACCCCCGTATGCCCGCCGAGTGGGCCGAACACGAAGCCTGTCTGATGGTCTGGCCGACCCGGGCGTCCCTGTGGGGGCCGGCCTACGAGGCAGCCAAGCGCGAGTACGCTGCCGTGGCCCGCGCCATCGCCGACTTCGAGCCCGTGATCATGATCGCCGCGCCCGGCCTGGCCGACGAGGCCCGCGCCGCCCTCGGCGACCCCGCCCCCCGCGCCGCCGGCGACGCCCCCGCCCCCGCCCCCCGCGACACCGGGGCCGACACGGCTCGGGGCCACGGCATCGAGGTCATCGAGCTCCCGGCCGACGACTCCTGGCTGCGCGACTCCGGCCCGATCTTCGCCCACGACGAGCAGGGCAACCGCGTCGGCGTCGACTTCCGCTTCAACGCCTGGGGCGAGAAGCACCACCCCTGGACCGCCGACGACAAGCTGGCCTCGCTCCTCCTCGACCGGCTCGGCGTCGAGCGCGTCCACTCCTCGATGGTCCTCGAAGGCGGGGCCGTCACCGTCGACGGCGAAGGCACGCTGATCACCACCGAGCAGTGCCTGCTGCACCCCAACCGCAACCCGCGCATGAGCCGCACCGAGATCGAGGACGAGCTGGGGCGCCGCCTCGGCATCGAGAAGGTCATCTGGCTGCCGTACGGCGGCCTGGAGGACACCGAGACCGACGGCCACGTGGACGGGGTCGCCGCCTTCGTCGCCCCCGCCAAGGTGGTCGTCTCCCTCCCCGAGGACCCGGCCCACCCCGACTACGCCCGGATGCGCGCCAACCTCGCCGTCCTCAACGCCTCCACCGACGCCCGCGGCCGCGCCCTGGACGTCGTCGCCGTCCCCCAGACCACGTACGGGGAGGTGGCGGGCACCCCCGTCGAGGTCGGCTACCTCAACTTCTACCTGGCCAACGGCGGCTGCGTGGTACCGGTCGGCGGCGCCGACCGGTCCGCCACCGACGAGGCCGCCCTCGCCGTGATCGCCGCCGCGCTGCCCGGCCGCAAGGTGGTCGGCGTACCCACCCCCGTCCTCGCGTACGGCGGCGGCGGAGTCCACTGCATCACCCAGCAGCTCCCGAAGGCGGCCCGCGCGTGACGACGTACGAGCTCCTCACCTCCTACGGCTCCCCGCTCGGCTCCCCGGCCCGCACGGAGCCCGCCGGGCGCGCCCCGCTGCGCGTCGGCCTCGTCCAGATGCGCTGGCACCCCGACGCGGACGAGCACGACGAGCGGCTGCGCGAGGGCGTGGCCCTGGCCGCCGCCGAGGGCGCCAAGGTCGTCTGCCTCCCGGAACTGACCCGCAGCCCCTACTTCTGCAACACCGACGACCCGATGGCCGACGGCGCCGCCCGCTACCTGGAGGACCCGCGGAGCGGGCCCACCGCCCGGCTGGCCGCCGAGCTCGCCGCCGGCCTCGACATCACCGTCCACGCCTCGCTCTACGAGCGGGCCGAGGACGGCGGGCTCGGCTACAACACCGCCATCTGCGTGGACCGGGACGGCAAGCAGATCGCCCGCACCCGCAAGAACCACATCCCCGCCTTCCCCGGCTACCGCGAGGACCTGTGCTTCCGCCCCGGCGACAGCGGTTTCCCGGTGATCTCCCACGAAGGGGCCCGCTTCGGCTTCCCCACCTGCTGGGACGAGTGGTTCCCTGAACTCGCCCGCGCCTACGCCCTGCACGGGGCCGAGATCCTGGTGCACCCCACCGCCATCGGCTCCGAGGTGGACCTGCCGGACTTCGACACCCGGCCCATGTGGGAGCACGCCATCAGCGCCAACGGCCTCGCCAACGCCCTCTTCATGATCGTGCCCAACCGGGTCGGCACCGAGGGCCGTTCCACCTTCTACGGCTCCTCCTTCATCTGCGACCCCTACGGCCGGGTCATGCTGCGCGCGCCCCGGGACCGGCCCGCCGTCCTCGTCGCCGACCTCGACCTCGACCAGCGCCGCGACTGGCTGGAGTTCGGCCTCATGCAGACCCGCCGCCCCGAGCTGTACGGCCGGCTCACCGAACCACTCGCCCCGTAGGGCCCCTCCAGGCCCCGCCGGGCCCCCTCCGCCAAGGAGCGTGCATGCCGATCCCCTCACGGCGCCGCCTGGCCGGCCGCGCCGCCGCCGTCCTCGCCCTGATCCTCACGGGCGCGGGCTGCGCGGCCCCGGCCGGTGGCGCCGGCGCCACCGGAACACACCTCTCCACCGCCACACCCCCCGCCCGCGGCGACATCGACGGCTTCACCTGGGCCCTGTACGCCGAACCGCCCGTCCTCGACTACCTCTACGCCTTCGACTACCCGCAGAACACCGTCCTCGCCAACGTCTGCGAATCCTTGATGCGCTGGACCCCGCAGCTCACCATGGAGCCGGGCCTCGCCGAGAAGGCCTCGAACCCCGACCCCACCACCTGGGTCTACGACCTGCGCCCGAACGTGCGCTTCCACTCCGGTGCCACCCTCACCGCCGACGACGCCGTGGCCAGCCTGAACCGGCACCTCGACCCCGAGCTGGGCTCGTACTGGGCCGAGGACTTCAAGAACGTCGACTCCATAGAGAAGACCGGCCCGCTCCAGGTCACCGTCCATCTCAAGGGCCCCGACGCGCTGTTCCCGCAGGCCATGGCCAACTCCGCCGGCACCGTCGCGAACGCCGCCACCATGCGGGAGCAGGGCGAGAGCTTCGGCACCGCCGACGGCGGCCTCGACTGCACGGGCCCGTACCGGCTGGGGGAGTGGGAGCAGGGCCAGTCCCTGCGCCTGGACCGCTTCGACGGCTACTGGGGCCGACGGGCCAGGGCCGGACACGTCACCTTCCGCTTCCTGCCCGACTCCGCCGCCCGCACCAACGCCCTGCTCACCGGTGAGGTGGACGGCTCCTTCGCGGTCCCGCCGGAGTCCCTGTCCCGGTTCCGCGCCGCCGACAGCGGCCGGCTCTACGCGGGGGAGAACCTCACCAACATCAACCTCGCGGTCGCCGATCTGGGCGGCACCCTCGGCGACGTCCGGGTCCGCCGCGCCCTGATGCTGGCCCTGGACCGCGAGGGCTTCGCCAAGGGCGCCATGCGCGGCGCCGCCTTCCCCACCGGCTCGCTGGTGGCCAAGGAGACCTGGCGCGGCGTCCCGCCGGAGCAGATCGCCGGCCAACTCGCCGCGCTGCCCCCGGTCCAGCGGGACCTGGAGCAGGCGAAACGCCTGGTCGAGGAGGCCGGAGCGCGCGGCAAGAAGGTCACCGTCGCCTCCAGCCCGCTCGGCCCGGACGTCTCGCTCCTCGCCCTCGCGGTCCAGGACGCCGGCCGCCGGATCGGCCTGGACGTGGAGATCCGCACGATCGCGCCCGACGCCTTCACCGCGCTGTTCTCCGACGCCGAGGCCCGCAAGGGGCTCGACCTCTTCCCCTATACCTACTACTTCTCGATCACCGACCCGCTGAGCCTGTACGCCAACTTCCGCACCGGCCAGTTCGAGAACTACAGCGGCTACAGCGACCCGGGGTACGACGCCGTCGTGGACGAGGCGAACGCCGAGTACGACCCGGCCAAGCGCGGGGCCATCACCGCCCGGCTGGCCAGGATGGCCGCCGACGAGGCCGTGTGCCTGCCGGTCGCCGAATACCCGGGGACCGTCTTCCTGAACAAGCGCATCACCGGCGCCCCGACGACGATCTCCTACATGTACTACCCGTGGGCCGCTGAAGTGGGGGCTTCTTCATGAACCCGGGCGTGATCCGCTTCCTGCTGAGACGTTTCGGCGAACTCCTCGCCACCCTCCTCATCGCCTCGTTCCTCGTCTACTCCTCCATCCGCCTCGCCCCCGGCAAGCCCGAGACCTTCCTGCTCGGCGGCCGCGGAGCCAACCCCCGGGCGCTGGCCGCCATCCGCGAGCACTACCACCTCGACGACCCGTTCTTCGTGCAGTACGGGAAGTGGCTCGCGGGGGCCGTCACCGGAGACCTCGGCACCTCCGTCCAGTACCGCAGCGATGTCCTCGACCTGGTCTCGGCCCGGATCCCCGTCACCCTCGCCCTGATCGGAATGTCAGCCTCCCTCGTCATCGCCGGCGGTCTCCTGCTCGGCCTGCTCGGCGCCGTCCGCGGCGGCCGCACCGACCGGGCCGTGCTCGTGGCCACCTCGGTCGCCGTGGCCACCCCCTCCTTCATCGCCGCGATCCTGCTGCTGTCGCTGTTCTCGGTGCGGCTCGGCTGGTTCCCCGTACTCGGCAGCGGGGACGGCTTCCTCTCCACCCTCCGCCACCTCGCCCTGCCGGCCGTGGCCCTGGCCCTGCCCTTCGTCGGGGTCCTGGCCCGCGTCACCAGGGCGGCCCTGTTGGAGCAGTTCGCCCAAGACCACGTCACCGTCGCCCGCAGCCGGGGCGTGCCCGAGCGGACCGTCGTACGCCGCCACGTGCTGCGCGGCGCGCTCGGCACGGTCGTCACCCAGGCCGGGCTCGCCCTCTCCGGGCTGATGGTCTGCACGATCCTCGTGGAATCCGCCTTCGGCCTCGGCGGGCTCGGCGAGTTCCTCGCCAAGTCCGTCACCGTCAAGGACTTCCCGGTGGTCCAGGCGATCTCGCTCCTGACCATCGCGCTCTTCGTCCTCGTCAACCTCGCCGTCGACCTCGTCCACCCCCTCATCGACCCCCGGGTCCGGCTCGGCGCGAGGAGCTCCGAATGACCGCACTGCTGCTCCGGCCGCCCTCGACGAGACCCGCCCGCAAGGCCCGTACCGGCGGCTCCTGGCTCTACCGCGCCTGCCTGGGTTTCGCCGCCCTCGTCGTCCTGACCGCCCTCGCCGCGCCCTGGCTCGCGCCGCACGACCCGAACGCCGTCGACTTCGGCGCCTCCCTGGCCAACCCCACGCCCGATCTGCCGCTCGGCGGGGACATCAGCGGCCGCGACACCCTCTCCCGCCTGATCGCCGGCGCCCGCACCTCCCTGCTCGGCCCGCTCGGGGTCGTCGCGCTGTCCACCCTGCTCGGCGTGGCGATCGGAGTCACCGCCGCCTGGCGCGGGGGCTGGCTCGACGCCCTGCTCTCCCGGACCAGCGAACTGCTGCTCGCCTTCCCCGGACTGCTCCTGGCGATGCTGCTCGTCTCCCTCTACGGGCGCGGCCTGATCGCCCCGGTGGTCGCGCTGTCCCTCGCGTACACCCCGTTCGTCAGCCGGCTCGCGCGCAGCCTCGCGCTCGCCGAGGCGGGCAAGCCGTACCTGGCGGCGTACCGGGTCCAGGGGTTCTCCGGGCTGCGGATCTGCGTACGCCACCTCGTCCCGAACATCGCCCCGGTCGTCCTCGCCCAGTCCACCGTCAACTTCGGCTACGCGCTCCTGGACCTCGCCGCCCTGTCCTTCCTCGGCCTGGGCGTGCCCCCGCTCACCCCCGACTGGGGAGCCATGATCAACGACGGCCAGTCCGCGATCCTCGAAGGGGCGCCGCTCTCCGCGCTCGCCCCCTGCCTCGCGGTGATCCTCACCGTCGTCGCCTTCAACGTCGTCGGCGAACGCCTCGCCGACCGGGTCGCAGGGAGAACCGCATGAGCCCGAGCCCCGCCCCCGTGCTGGAAGTGCGGGGGCTCCACCTCACCCTCCCGGGCCTGCCCCGCCCGGTCCTCGACGGGGTCGACCTCGGCGTCGGCGCCGGCGAGACGGTCGCCCTCGTGGGGGAGTCCGGCTCCGGCAAGTCCCTCACCTCCCGCGCCGCCCTCGGCCTGCTGCCGCCCGGCGCGACGGCCCGCGGAACCGTACGGGTCGCCGGCGAGGACGTGCTGACCATGGCCCCGGACCGGCTGCGCGCCGTCCGCGCCGGCACCGCCTCGATGATCTTCCAGGACCCCCGGGCCGCCATGAACCCGCTGCGGCGCCTCGGCGACTTCCTCACCGAGGGCGTGCGGTACACCTCCGCGAAGGCCCCCGACGGCCGCCTCGCCGAACTCCTCGACGCGGTCGGCCTGCCCGCGCGCGTCATGCGCCAGTACCCGCACGAGCTCTCCGGCGGCATGCTGCAACGCGTCATGATCGCCGCCGCGCTGCTGCCCGGCCCCCGGCTGCTGCTCGCCGACGAGCCCACCACCGCCCTCGACACCACCACCCAGGCCGAGACGATCGCCCTCCTCGCCCGGCTGCGCGAACGCGAGGGCTGCGGACTGCTCTTCGTCACCCACGACCTCGAACTCGCCGCCGCCATCAGCGACCGCGTCTACGTCATGTACGCCGGCCGCATCGTGGAGACCGGCGGGGCCGCGAGCCTCTTCGCGCACCCCCGCCACCCCTACACCCGCGCCCTGCTGGCCGCGACCCCGCGCCCGCAGGCCCCGCCCGGCCCACTGCCCGCCATCCCGGGCCGTCCGCCGGACCTGCGCACGGTCCTCGCCGGATGCGCCTTCACCCCGCGCTGCGCCCGGGCCACCGAGCTGTGCGGCGCCGAGGTCCCGGCCCCGCACGCGGGCGTGGCCTGCCACCACTCGGAGGCCCTGCTGTGACCACCCCGGTACTGGAAGTACGCGGACTGCGCCGTACGTACGGCGCCACGCGCGCGGTGGACGACGTGTCCTTCGCCGTCCCGGCGGGCGGATCGCTGGGCATCGTCGGCGAGTCCGGCTCCGGCAAGACCACCACGGCCCGCATCGTGACCGGCCTGGAGCGGGCGGACGCGGGTGAGGTCCGGGTACGGGGAACCCTGCGCGAGCCCGCGGTACGCGGCCGCGCGGCCAGGCTGAGCAGGGCGCGGGAGGTCCAACTGGTCTTCCAGGACCCGCTGCTGTCCCTGGACCCCCGGGTCCCGGCGGGCGAGGTGCTGCGGGAGACCCTGCGGCTGCACTTCCCGGGCCGCGACCCCCGCCCGCGGATCCGGGAGCTGCTGGACCAGGTGGGCCTCGGCGAACGCGAGTCGCATGCGCGCCCCCGCGAGCTCTCCGGCGGCCAGCGCCAGCGCGTCGCCATCGCCCGCGCCCTGGCCGTGGAGCCCGCGGTACTGGTGCTGGACGAGGCGGTGGCGGCCCTGGACGTCTCCGTACAGGCGCAGATCCTCAACCTGCTGGCCGAGATCCGGGCCCGCACGGGGATCGCGTACCTCTTCATCACCCACGACCTGGGTGTCGTACGGGCGGTGACCGACTCCCTGGTGGTCATGAGCTCCGGCCGGATCGTGGAACGGGGCCCGACGGCCGGAGTGCTGGCCGCCCCGGAGCACGAGTACACGCGGCTGCTCCTGGACTCCGTACCGCGGCCCGGCTGGGACCCCGAGGCCATCGCGGCCCGCAGACCAGGCCGGACATGACAGAGCGCCGGGTCACGGGACCGTCCGTGACTCGGCGCTCTGGTTTGTTACCGCCCGACGGAGCGAGGCTGGCGCGACAGGACGTTCGCACCGCCGGGCGGAGTCAGGAGTTGGCCGGGACCGTGGCGGGCGGCGACGAGAACTCCGGCTTCGTCTCCCTCAGGTCAAGAGACGGGCCTCGGAACCCATTACCACCGCACTGGCTCGCACGCCCGCCACGGTCCTCGTCCTGCCCTCGCTGCGTACCACCCCTCATCCGGGCAAGCAGCTCGGGCTGGTACCCGGGGCCTGACCTCCCGTCAGGCCCCCGGTACGTTTGTGGGCTCAGGCGTCGCGCAGGGCGCGGACGGCCTCCTCGACGCGCTTGCCGTAGTCGGCGTCGGCGGCATGGAAGTGAGCCAGGTTCTTCTCGATGACGTCCTCGAGGGTGACCTGAGACAGGCCGCCGGCGATGTTCGCCACCAGGCGCTGCTTCTCGGCCTCCGACATCAGGCGGTAGAGCTCACCGGCCTGGAAGAAGTCGTCGTCCTTGTTGTGGGCCGGGGCCTCGTGGGTGCCCGTGTAGCCGGAGACGGCCTTCGGGGCGCCGAGCGCCAGACCGGTCTCGGCCGGACCCTGGTACGAGTTGGGCTCGTAGTTCTTGTCGTGGCGCGAGCCGTTGCGCAGCGCCATGACGCCGTCGCGGCCGTAGTTGTCGGCCTTGGCCGCCTTCGGGGCGTTGACCGGCAGCAGGGTGTGGTTCACACCGAGGCGGTAGCGCTGGGCGTCGGCGTACGCGAAGAGGCGGCCCTGGAGCATCTTGTCCGGCGAGGCGGTGATGCCCGGGACGAAGTTGTTCGGGGAGAAGGCGGACTGCTCGACCTCGGCGAAGACGTTGTCCGGGTTGCGGTCGAGGACCAGACGGCCCACGCGCTGCAGCGGGTAGTCGCTGTGCGGCCACACCTTGGTGAGGTCGAACGGGTTGAAGCGGTAGTCCGCGGCCTCGGCGGCGGGCATGACCTGGACGTACAGGGTCCAGCTCGGGTTCACACCGCGTTCGATGGCCTGGAGCAGGTCGGTCTGGTGCGAGTTGGCGTCCTTGCCGACGAGCTCGGCGGCCTGGTCGCCCGACAGGCAGCGGATGCCCTGGTTGGTCTTGAAGTGGTACTTGACGAAGAAGGCCTCGCCCTGGGCGTTGGTCCACTGGTACGTGTGGGAGCCGTAGCCGTTCATGTGACGGTACGACGCCGGTATACCGCGGTCACCCATCAGCCAGGTGATCTGGTGCGTCGCCTCGGGGGCGTGCGCCCAGAAGTCCCAGACGTTGTCCGGCTCCTGCTTGCCCGTGAAGGGGTCGCGCTTCTGGGAGTGGATGAAGTCGGGGAACTTGATCGGGTCCTTGATGAAGAACACCGGGGTGTTGTTGCCGACGAGGTCGTAGTTGCCCTCTTCGGTGTAGAACTTCAGCGCGAAGCCGCGCGGGTCGCGGACCGCGTCCGCGCCACCCAGCGAGTCGGCCACGGTGGAGAACCGCAGGAAGGTCTCGGTCTTCTTGCCGACCGTGTTCAGGAACGCGGCGCTGGTGTACGCGGTGACGTCGTCGGTCACCTCGAAGTGGCCGTACGCGGCCGAACCGCGGGCGTGCACCACGCGCTCCGGGATGCGCTCACGGTTGAAGCGGGCAAGCTTCTCAAGGAGCTGCTGGTCCTGGACCAGCAGCGGGCCACCGACGCCGGCGGTGGCGGAGTTCTGGTTGTCGGCGACCGGGGCGCCGGACTCGGTCGTCAGCGTGCGCTTCGACATGGTGACCTTCCGTACGGGTAACTGCCGACGGAAAGTGTCTTCCGTCATGCGGAACAGCCTAATTTCGGCAGGAACTAAACGTCAACAGTTTGTTGAACAAAGAATGGGGAGAGGTGATCCGGACGGTGCCGGCGCTTGGGCGCGACAGGACAGGTGTCAGCACCGGCACCATCCGGAAACTCAGGCCCCCGTGAGGGGGAGGTGCGGCCCGGCATGCGGGCCGCCGGCTCAGATCTGGGCGCCGGAGAGGCGCTCGACCGCGCGGAGCAGGGCGGAGTGGTCCAGGCCGCCGTCACCCTGGGCGCGCAGCGAGGCGACCAGCTGGGCGACGACCGCGCCGACCGGAAGGGCCGCGCCGACGTTGCGGGCGGCGTCGGTGACGATGCCCATGTCCTTGTGGTGCAGGTCGATCCGGAAACCGGGCTTGAAGTCGCGGTTCAGGAAGTTGTCCTTCTTGCGGGTCAGGACCGTGGAGCCGGCCAGACCGCCGTTGAGGACGTCCAGCGCGGCCTGGAGGTTCACGCCCGACTTCTCGAGGAAGACGACGGCCTCGGCGCACGCCTGGATGTTGACCGCGACGATGAGCTGGTTGGCGGCCTTCACCGTCTGGCCGGAGCCGTGCGGACCGCACAGGACGATGGTCTTGCCGAGGGTCTCGAGGACCGGCAGGGCCTCGTCGAAGTCGGCCTGCTCGCCACCCACCATGATCGACAGAACGGCCTCGATGGCGCCGGCCTCGCCGCCGGACACCGGGGCGTCGATGACGCGGATGCCCTTGGCGGAGGCGTTCTTCGCGAGGTCGATCGAGGTCTGCGGGGTGATCGACGACATGTCGATGATCAGCGCGCCGGACTTCGCGTTCTCGAGGATGCCGTTCTCACCGTAGGAGATGGCCTCGACCTGCGGGGAGGCGGGCACCATCGTGATGACGATGTCGGCGTCCTTGACGGCCTCGGCGATCGAGCCGGCCGCGGTGCCGCCGGCGGCGGCCAGGCGCTCCAGCTTGTCCTGCTCCAGCGTGAAGCCGGTGACCGGGTAGCCGGCCTTCAGGAGGTTCTCGGCCATGGGGGAGCCCATGATGCCGAGCCCGATCCAGGCGACCGACGGGAGCGCAGTGGGGTTGCTCATGATGAGGGTCCTTCTCTTAATGCTCTGTACGAAAAGTTCGTGAGGTGCCTGGCTGATCGCCTGGACTTTGTCCGCCTACTTCGCGGCGCGGGCCTCGGCCGGCAGCCACTCGAAGGAGGCGGCAGCGTCGGCAGCCTTGTACTCCAGGCCTACGTAGCCTGCGTATCCGGCCTTCTTCAGCTGGTCGAGCAGCTCTTCGAGGGGCAGCTCGCCGGTGCCGGGGGCACCTCGTCCGGGCTTGTCCGCGATCTGGACGTGACCGGTCTTGGCGGCATACTTTTCGATGACCTCGGAGAGGTCCTCATCGTTCATCGCCAGGTGGTACAGGTCGAGCAGGAACTTGGCGTTCCCGAGGCCGGTGGCCTCGTTGACCTTGTCCACGACCTCGATGCCGGCCGGGGCGCTCACCAAGGGGTAGAGCGGCGACTCGGGCTTGTTGAGGGTCTCGATCAGGAGGATCGCGCCGACGCGGTCCGCGGCCTGAGCCGCCACGACCAGGTTCTTCAGCGCGAGCTCGTCCTGGACGGCCGGGTCCACACCCTCGACGCGGTTGCCGTAGAGGGCGTTCAGCGCCTTGCATCCGACAGAGGCCGCGAAGTCGGCGGCCACGTTGATGTTGGCGTTGAAGCGGTCCGATTCGTCACCGGGGACCGATACCGCACCGCGGTCCGGGCCCGGCAGCTGCCCGGCGTAGAAGTTCAGGCCCACCAGCTGGGTGCCGGCGTCCTCAAGAGCCTTCTTGAGGGCGTCGAGCTCCGTCTGAGCGGGGGTGGGGGTCTCGATCCAGGGCCACCACAGCTCGACCGCGTCGAAGCCCGCCGCGGCGGCTGCCGCGGGACGCTCCAGAAGCGGGAGTTCCGTGAAGAGGATCGAAAGGTTCACATCGAAGCGCTGGTCCGTGTATCCCATGAGGGGTGTGCGCTCCTTCCGTATTGCGGAAGTTAGTTTCTGCTTGATGGAAGACTGCATGGGCTTCCTCGTGGATGTCAAGTGCGAACTGCCGGAAAATCGTGACCGCGGGGTAGCTTGACCTGCGTGCGATTGAGAGTGGAGTTCACGACCGAGCCCTTCGATCTCGAAGAGGCCCCCGCCCATGCCGTGGCCGCTCGCGAGGTCATTCAGAAGGCGCAACTGGACGCGGTGGACGTCGGCCCGTTCGGCAACACCGCCGAAGGTGAGACCGATGCGGTCCTCGGCGCGGTGTCCGCGCTGCTGCGGGGCGCCCTGGAGGCCGGAGCGACGCGCGTCTCGCTCCAGGTCAATGTGATCGGGGAGGACATGACCGGGGAGGACACCCCATGACCGAGCCCCGCGACCACCCGTTCGTCACCGCGGTCAAGCCGCTGGTGGACGCGATGGGCGGCGAGCTGATGGATCCCGCCCTGGCGCAGCCCGACGACGTCGTGCTCACCTGGGAGGGCCAGGACCTGCTGGCCGTGCGCCTGCCCCAGCTCTCGGAGTCGCTGGACCACATCCTGGCCGCGCTGGAGCGGCGGCACGGCGTACCGTTGTCACAGCTCGACCGGAAGTCCAAGCAGGACGTGGTGCGGATACTGGAGGCGCGTGGCGCCTTCTCCGTGCGGCATGGTGTGGAAACGGTCGCGGGAGCCCTGGGTGTAAGCCGCTTCACGGTCTACAACTACTTGAACAGGGAAAACCCCAACAAAAACAACCAAGAGTGAAACCGTTCTGACCCACTGTGACGAGCCGCCGCCCAATTCATCCGGGCGGCGGCTTTTGTGTACGGGAAGTTTCAACAAAGTGTTGACGCCGTGTTGTCGAGGGCGTTAGCTATGCGCAGCCCGTCAAAGCAACAACAGGCCACGGAGGCCTACCGTGACTTCGAGTCCGACCCCGGGTCTCACCCGGTTCAACGCCTTGGACGACAGCGCGGCCACGGCCGAGCTCCACGAGGTGTGCGCCAGCTCGGCATGGGGGAGCAAGTTGCTCGCCCGGCGCCCCTTCGCCAGCGTCGAAGCCCTGTTTTCGGCCAACGAGACCGCCATGGCGGAGCTCACCGCCGAGGACCTCGGCGAGGCGATGGGAGGCCACGCGCCGATCGGCCGGCCGAAGCCGGGAGACCCGACCTCCGCCCGCGAGCAGCGCGGCATGGCCGGTGCCTCGGAGGAGCTCAAGAGCGAGCTCCTCGAACTGAACCTGGCGTACCAGGAGAAGTTCGGCCACGTCTTCCTCATCTGCGCCACCGGTGCGACCGGCGCGTTCATGCGGGACGCGGTCAAGGTCCGGATCGACAACTCGCCGGAGCAGGAGCGGGAAACCGCCCGCGGCGAGCTCGTCAAGATCAACAAGATCCGCCTGACCCGCCTCGTGGAACTCGCAGAAGAAGAAGGAGCGTGAGCATGAGCACCCAGACCACCGCGTCGGTGTCCACGCACATCCTGGACACCAGCATCGGCAAGCCCGCCGAGGGCGTCGCAATCTCCCTGTCGGCCCGTACGGGTCCGGGCGGCGAGTGGGCGACCCTGGGCGGCTCCGCCACCGATGCGGACGGGCGCTGCAAGGACCTGCCGGCGCTGCCGGAGGGCACCACCCACGTACGTCTCGACTTCGAGACCGAGACGTACTTCGCCAAGAAGCAAGCCGAGGCGCAGCAGGACGCCCCCCGCGTAAGGGACAGCGGTGCGTTCTTCCCGGAGGTCACCATCACCTTTGCGGTGAACCCGGGCGAGCATTACCACGTACCGCTGCTGCTCAACCCGTTCGGCTACTCCGTTTACCGAGGGAGCTAGCATGGCCACGATTCTGGGCCAGAACCAGTACGGCAAAGCAGAGAACCGCGTCGTCAAGATCACGCGGGACGGCGACACCCACCACATCAAGGACCTGAACGTCTCGGTCGCCCTCTCCGGCGACATGGACGACGTCCACTACTCCGGCTCGAACGCCAACGTCCTGCCGACGGACACCACCAAGAACACGGTGTACGCCTTCGCCAAGGAACACGGCATCGAGTCCGCCGAGCAGTTCGGCATCCACCTGGCGCGCTGGTTCGTGGGCAGCCAGGAGCCGATCCAGAAGGCGCGCATCCGGATCGAGGAGTACTCCTGGGACCGGATCGCCACCTCGGACGCCAACTCGAAGTTCATCGGCTCCGACGAGGTGAACCACTCCTTCGTCCGCCAGGGCATGGAGACCCGCGTCACCCAGATCACGTACGACGGCAAGAACTGGGAGGTCATCTCCGGCCTCAAGGACCTGGTCGTCATGAACTCCACGAACTCCGAGTTCTGGGGTTACGTGAAGGACAAGTACACGACGCTGAAGGAGGCCTACGACCGGATCCTGGCCACCCAGGTGTCGGCTCGCTGGCGCTTCAACTGGTCGGACGACGAGCAGCGGATGCCCAACTGGGAGAAGTCCTACGCCGAGACCCGCAAGCACATGCTGCAGGCCTTCGCGGAGACCTACTCCCTGTCGCTGCAGCAGACCCTGTACCAGATGGGTTCGCGCATCATCAACCACCGTTCGGAGATCGACGAGGTCCGCTTCTCGCTCCCGAACAAGCACCACTTCCTCGTCGACCTCGAGCCCTTCGGTCTCAAGAACGACAACGAGGTCTACTTCGCCGCGGACCGACCGTACGGTCTGATCGAGGCGACGGTCCTGCGCGACGGCGTCGATGCCCGTATCCCCGTGGACATGACCAACCTCTGATGCGGCACGCGCGTCCCGGGGCTCCGCAGTGGCCCCGGGACGGCGCGACACCCTTCAACTTCCTGAATCGGCACCCGGACGCAACACACGGGGCGGCAGTACTGTCAGCTGTCAAGGCCCCCGGCTCCGGCACTCAAATCCCCAGGGCTTTGCCGTGCCCGCACCGCCACTGAAAGCACGAGGAAGTCCCATGGCAGCATCGGCAGCCCATGACAGCGCCGTAGAGCGCATCGTCATCGAGAACTGTGCGATTGCGACCGTCGACGCGAACGACACCGAGTACGCCTCGGGCCACGTGGTCGTCGCCGGCAACAAGATCGAGTCGATCGGTGCGGGCAAAGCCCCCGAGAAGCTCGACAATGTGGTCCGCCGCATCGACGGCACGGGTCACCTCGTCACCCCGGGTCTGGTCAACACCCACCACCACTTCTACCAGTGGATCACCCGTGGTCTGGCCACCGACCACAACCTCTTCAACTGGCTCGTCGCGCTGTACCCGACCTGGGCGCGCATCGACGAGCAGATGACGTACACGGCCGCCCAGGGCTCCCTGGCGATGATGGCCAAGGGCGGCGTCACCACCGCCATGGACCACCACTACGTCTTCCCCAAGGGCTCCGGCGACCTCTCCGGCTCGATCATCCGCGCCGCGTCCGAGATGGGCGTACGGTTCACCCTCGCCCGCGGCTCGATGGACCGCAGCGAGAAGGACGGCGGCCTGCCGCCGGACCACGCCGTCGAGACCCTCGAGGGTGCGCTCGCCGACACCGAGGCGACCGTCAAGAAGCACCACGACTACTCCTTCGACGCGATGACCCAGGTCGCCGTCGCGCCGTGCTCCCCCTTCTCGGTCTCCACCGAGCTGCTCAAGCAGGGTGCCGAGCTGGCGCGCCGTCTGGGTGTGCGCATGCACACGCACGGCTCCGAGACCGTCGAGGAAGAGCAGTTCTGCAAGGAACTGTTCGGCATGGGCCCGACCGACTACTTCGAGTCGACCGGCTGGCTCGGCGAGGACGTGTGGATGGCGCACAGCGTCCACATGAACGACTCCGACATCGCCGCGTTCGCCCGCACCAAGACCGGCGTCGCGCACTGCCCGTCCTCCAACGCCCGTCTGGCCGCCGGCATCGCCCGCGTCCCGGACATGCTCGCCGCCGGTGTGCCGGTCGGCCTCGGCGTGGACGGCACCGCCTCCAACGAGTCCGGTGAGCTGCACACCGAGCTGCGCAACGCGCTGCTGATCAACCGTCTGAACCCGGTCCACCGCGAGCGCGCCCTGAACGCGCGCCAGGCCCTGCGCCTGGGTACGTACGGTGGCGCCCAGGTCCTCGGCCGTGCCGACAACATCGGCTCGCTCGAGGTCGGCAAGTGCGCCGACCTGGTGATGTGGAACCTGAGCACGCTGGCTCACTCCTCCATCGCCGACCCGGTCACCGCGCTCGTCTTCGGCGCGGCCGCCCCGGTGACCCTGTCGCTGGTCAACGGCAAGCAGATCGTCGAGAACAACCGACTCCTCTTCGCCGACGAGGACGCCATCGCCGTGTCCACGCGGGAAGAGGCCCAGCGCCTCGCGCGGATCTCCGCGCAGGCCTGATCCCACGGAGTCCGGCCGGGGGGGACGGCCCCCGGCCGGAGGCCGCGGACCCGAGCGGGGTCCGTGGCAGCCGTTCCCGGGTAGCGCCTGAGCAAAACCAAGGGCGCCCCCGGGGGCGGTGACTCGTGCCACCGGCTTGACCAGCGCGGAACCGACTCGGGCGAATCGTTTCTGCCATAACTGAAAACAGGCTCGACTCGCACAGCTTTCGCACCACCTCCATGACACCCACGTCCCTGCCGACGTGTCTAACCGACCGGAGGAAGCCGTGGCAGCAACGCCCAGGTTTCGCAAAGATGCAGTCGCAGTACCGCAGGTCTCCGGGGAGAAACACCCTGTCGACGAGACCTTGCCGCCGCTGAAGATGGTCACCAGTGGACTTCAGCACGTGGCCGCCATGTACGCGGGTGTCGTGGCCCCGCCCATGATCGTCGGTCCCGCCGTCGGACTCTCCGCCACCGAGACGGCCTTCCTGATGGGCGCCTCGCTCTTCACCGCAGGGCTCGCCACCCTCCTCCAGACCCTCGGGTTCTGGAAGATCGGCGCCAAACTCCCCTTCGTCAACGGCGTTTCCTTCGCCGGTGTGACCCCGATGATCGCGATCGGCAAGGGGGAAGGGGCGGACGCCGTCCCCGTCATCTTCGGCGCGATCATCGTCGCCGGGGCGATCGGCTTCTTCGCCGCCCCCTACTTCGGCAAACTCGTCCGTTTCTTCCCACCGGTCGTCACCGGCACGGTCATCACGCTGATCGGCGTCTCGCTCCTGCCGGTGGCCTTCAACTGGTCACAGGGCGGCAACCGCACCGCCACCGACTACGGCTCGATGAAGAATATCGGCATGGCCGCGCTCACCCTGGTGATCGTCCTGCTGATGCGCAAGTTCCTGACCGGCTTCCTGCAGCAGATCTCCATCCTGCTCGGCCTGGTCGCGGGCACGCTCATCGCGATACCGCTGAAGATGGTCAGCTTCGACGCCGTGCGCGACGCGTCCGTAGTCGGTTTCCCGACCCCGTTCCACTTCGGCGCCCCGCAGTTCCAGGTCGCCGCCATCGTCTCGATGTGCATCGTCATGCTCGTCTGCATGACCGAGTCCACCGCCGACATCCTGGCACTGGGCAAGATCGTCGGCCGTCCGGCGGACGCGAAGACCATCGAGGGCGGCCTGCGCGCCGACACCCTCGGCAGTGCGCTCAGCCCGCTGTTCAACGGCTTCATGTGCAGCGCCTTCGCCCAGAACATCGGGCTCGTGGCGATGACCAAGGTCCGCAGCCGCTTCGTCGTCGCCGCCGGCGGCGGCATCCTGATCCTGCTGGGCCTGTGTCCCATGGCCGCCTCCGTCATCGGCGTGGTCCCGCTGCCGGTCCTCGGCGGCGCGGGCATCGTCCTGTTCGGCTCGGTCGCGGCCAGCGGCATCCAGACCCTGGCCGGAGCGGCCATGGAGCAGGGGGAGAACGCCCTGATCGTCGCCGCCTCCGTCGGGATCGGCCTGATCCCGATCGCGGCGCCGGGCTTCTACCACGCCTTCCCGAAGGACCTGCTGGTCGTCCTCGACTCCGGCATCAGCACCGGCTGCGTGGTGGCCATCGTGCTGAACCTGGCCTTCAACCACCTCGGCGCCGGCAAGAGCGGAGCCCGCGCCGTCGGCCCGGATCCGGTGCCGGTGCACTGACCGCGCTCCCGGCCGCGCCCGCGGATCCCACGGCGGTGCGTACGCCACCCACTGCGGGTGTGGCGTGCGCACCGCCGTATCCGCGCCCTGCCGGGGGACTTGCAGTGGGTCAGTCCGCCGTGCCGACCGGGGGAGTCCACAGCATCAGGTTGCTCATCAGGTCGGCCTGCTCGATCGCGTCGTCCAGCGCGTGGTGGGTGTGCGGGCGGCGGGAGAGCAGTTCGCGGGGCATCCGGCCCTTGACGGCCGCGCGCAACGGGACGCCGGCCTTGGTCGCGTACAGGGTCTTCATGTCCAGAGCGCCGGAGTGGCCGAACGGGCTGTCGCCGCCGAACCGCATCAAGTACCAGTACAGGAAGGTCCAGTCGAAGGAGGCCGGGTATCCGCACATCACCGGCTGGGCCCCCACGGACACCTCGCGCACCCATGCGCGGAACTCCGCCATCGCCGCCGCCGGTTCGGCGCCCTCGCTCGCCAGCCGGTCCCGGTCGAGCCCGCTCACGGCCAGCGCCGCGGGCACGTACTCCTCGCTGATCGGCCGCAACTCCCGGTAGAAGGTGTCCCGTTCGGGATCGGCGGCCGTATACGAAGCGCCGTCCTGCCGCCCGGCGACGGCGGCCCCGAAGCTGATCATCGAGTACGGCCCGGGGATGGGTCCGTCGGCTTCGATGTCGACGGAGATGTAGAGACTGGGACGTGCGGTACGGGCTGCCATGTGCCAGAGCATGACAGCCGGGTACCGGGTCGTTCACCGGGATTTACGCGCGGGCACGCACGGCATGCACGGTAGCCGGGCTCCCACCGCCCGTGGACCCGCCGACCGGTCGACGGGCGGCGCGGCCGGGGGGAGTATGGAGAGCAGGGGTGCGCCGGAGCGAAGGAACGGTCATGTTCGAAGACGCCAAGGCATTCAGCGGATTCTCGGTCGATGACATCGGCAAGGCCAAGGAGTTCTACGGCCAAACCCTCGGTCTGCGCGTTTCGGGGGAGGACAAGGGCATGCTGTTCCTGCACTTCGCCGGGGACACCAGGGTCCTGGTCTACCCGAAGGACAACCACGAGCCCGCGAGCTTCACGATCCTCAATTTCCCCGTGGACGACGTCGGGCAGGCCGTCGACGCGCTCACCGCGCGTGGTGTCCGGTTCGAGCGCTACGAGGGGTTCGACATGGACGACAAGGGCATCGTCCGGCAGGAGGGCGACAGGCCGTCCATCGCATGGTTCAAGGACCCGGCGGGCAACGTCCTGTCCGTGGTCGACCGAACCCTCTAGGCGTGTCTTCCGGTGGTGCGGCGACACCGGACCGGCTCCGCCATCCGCAGTCGCCGCACAATCCGGCTAGAGCTTCGCGATGTCCTTGTGGACCACTTCGACGCCCCCGTCGTGGTAGGCGGCCAGGCGCACCTTGAGCTGATGGCCCTTGGGCGCCTTGATGATCTGGTTGAGGGTCTCCTCCAGACTGCCGCCGTGACACGCAGGCTCGGAGTTGAGTGCCGTCCAGCCGTCTCCCAGGTCCTTCGGGTCGTTCCACTCCACCCAGACGCAGTCGGGCTGGCCGGAGAAGGCCCGCAGCGAGATGATCTTGACCGAGTTCACCGCGCCGTCGACGCGCTCGTAGGTCACGGTCGCGGAATTGTGGTGGAGGCCGGTACCGGCCTCCAAGGGGACCGTGCTGGCCACGGTGTCGGCAGCGGCCGGAGCCGCTCCTCCCGCTATCGTCGCGGCCACGACCGCGACGGTGACAGACAGGGCAGATATGCGCATGTTCCGTCTCCACAAGGCTAGTTGAGGAGATGCACCCTATCCGGGCATGCGGATGCCCGCTCCGACGGTATCCGTCAAACGGTGGCCGGAATCGGGTCCTCTCTCACCACCGCCCCGGCGGCACGACCCGGTCGTGCCGCCGAAGCCCCTCGCCTGGCTAAGGCACGGTGAAGAGGACCTTGTCGTCGTCTGATGAGGGGTCCGCCCGCTTGAGCCTGGCCCTGACGCTCGCTCCGAGCAGGAGGCTCTGGCCGTTGGTCGAGGTGACCTTGGCCAGCACCGCCGGGTCAGCCAGGTACACCTTGCCCTTGAGGGGATCGTTCCGCTCCGCGTCGGTGTCGATGACGGCAGCGTCGAACACCTCGCCCACGCGGTGCATGAGCACCGCGGCCTCGGCCAGGTCCACGGTCTGCCGGTCCGCGGCACCCCCCTTCCCCCGTGCCATGTCGCACGGCAGGCAGTGCAGGGCGTCGAGCACCCACTTCGGCGGGGCTTGGTCCGCGCACGCTGCCACGCACAGCTCACCGGTGTACCGGTCGACCAGGCGGCGCAGCGGAGCCGTGCAGTGGGCGTACGGGGCCGCGATCGCCGCGTGCATCGTGTACTCCGGCGTCTGGTGGTCGCGGAAGATGGTGTATTCCGCCTTGAGCATCGTGGTGGTGGCCTCGGTGAGGAAGGCCATGTGCTTCTGCTTCTTCGGATCGAGCTTGCGGACCAGCGCGGCGTACGAGACACCGGGGTCCCAAACGATGTCCAGGTGCTTTGCGATCTCGTGCAGGCGGCTGACCACATGCTGGTCGGCCTGCTCCTTCTGGGTCCGCAGGATCCCCGTACCGCTGTCGATCATGATCTGGGACGCGGCCATTCCGGTCACGAGGGAGATCTGCTCGTTCCAGCCCTCCACCGGCAGCGTCGCCACGTAGCTCAGCCGGAACGATCCGTCTTCGAAGGTGACCTCCTGATCCGGCAGGTTCACCGAGATGCCCCCACGCGTGATCTCGACGCTCTCCCGCAGCTTGCCGATCTCCCGCAGCAGTGCGACGGACTCCTCGGCCGTGCCGTCCTCGATGGCCTGCTGGACGCCCTGGTAGCTGAGTTTGGCCCGGCTGCGGACCATGGCCCGGCTCACGGACGATTCGGTCACGTTGCCCTCGGCGTCGAGGTCGTGCTGCCACAGGAGAGCCGGCCGGTCCTTCTCCGGCAGCAGGCTGGCCGCATCCTCGGAGAGCACGGGCGGGTGCAGGGGCACCTTGAGGTCGGGGAAGTAGAGGGTCTCGATCCGGTCATGCGCCTCGGCGTCCAGGGGGCTGCCAGGCCTGACGAAGGCGGCCACGTCGGCGATGGCGTAGTACACGCGGTAGCCGCCGCCGGGCCGCCGCTCCAGGTGCATGGCCTGGTCGAGGTCCTTGGAGGTCGGCGGGTCGATCGTGAAGAACGGCAGGTGGGTGGCGTCCTTGTGGTGCAGTTCCGGTTGGGCCGCTGCCTTGTCGGCCGCTTTGAGTACGCGCTTGGGGAAGGCCACAGGAACCTTCAGCTCCGCGCGGAGCTCCACCAACGCGGAGCGCAGGGTGTCCAGGGCCTCGTCAGACATGTGCATCGGGCGGCGTCTCATGCCCCGAGCGTAGGTCGACGGTCGCGGACCGGCACGGCGAGCGGGTCCGTGCGGCGGAGCGGCCCGTACGGACCGGGGGTGACGGTGGACGCGCGGGAAGGGGGCATCGCTCCGCTGGAGCGGAAGAACGGCTGGACACTTGCCGAGGAGGCCGGGCATGCGGGTCCGGACCGGATCCGCCGGCTGCTGAACAGAAGTGGAAACGTCGTTCCTGCGGCAGCGGGGCTCATGGCCCGCGCGTCTACGACTGGGCGAGGGTCGAGGTCCGCCCCTGGCACCGCGAGGACCGACGCCATTCCCCGGCCGAGACCACACTCGACGAGCTCATCCGCATCGCCGGCGCCCGGTGGGCGGTCGAGGAATGCTTCCCGACCGCGAAGCAGGAATGCGGCCCGGACGACTACCAGGTCCGCCGCTACGACGGCTGGCACCGCCACATGACCCTGGCCATGGCCGCCCACGCCTGCCTCACCGTCCTGCGGGCCCGCGAAATCGACACCGGGAACGCTTGATCAGCCGTCTCACCCGGCCCCGCCCGAGCATCGACCACGTCCTGCACTGGTCACACGGGCGCCGCAGACGACAACACCAGCCCGCACCAGCCACTACGAACAACGCGGCCACACACCACCAGAAGCCAACAAACCATCACAGCAAACACCGTTGCAGTACCAGGGGCTGTCTCGAAGTCCGGCTCATTTGATCTTGTGGCAAGATCGCGGGATGCTACGACTAACCGACTTCATCATCGATTGCCCGGACACGATGGAGCTGGCAGCCTTCTACTCCGAGGTGACGGGGCTCCCGGTCAAGGAGGGCAGTAACGAGAACTGGGCCGGTATCCAGTTCGGCGAGATCGAACTGGCCTTCATCCAGGTGGAGGACTACCGCGCCCCGCAGTGGCCCGACGGCGAGCACCCCAAGCAGTTCCACCTCGACTTCGAAGTCGACGACATCGAGGCCGAACAGCGCCGCGTCCTGGCCCTAGGAGCGACCCTGCAGCGGGACTGCACCGGCCCCGACGGCTACGGCTTCCGCGTCTACGCCGACCCCATCGGCCACCCCTTCTGCCTCTGCCGCAACAAGGGTGTCATCTGGACCGATCAGGGCCCCATCTGGCCCAAGCGCGACTAGTAGGCCGTGTTTCGAAGTGAGTGAGAGCTCGTGGCCACCTTGGCGGTGACGCGGCGGTTCGATGTGACCGACGCACAGCGGGCGAGCCTGGAGCCGTTGTCACCTGCTGCCCGGCGGCCGGGTCGGACCCGAAGTGGACCAAGCGGCAGCTCATCGACGGCATCCGACGGCGGGTGCGGGTCGGCGCGCCGTGGCCGGACGTGCCCGCATGCTACGGCTCTTGGCAGGCGGTCTACGCGCTGTTCCGGCGCCGGCAGCGCGACGGAGTCTGGACGTGCATCCTGGCCGCGTTGCAGGCCAGGGCCGATGCGGCGGGGCTGGTCGACCGGCAGGTGAGTGCGGCTGCCGGCGGGCGCCGGCGGGCGCCGGCTGCGTGCTGATGCGCGCCCAGCGCGAGCCGCCCGGCGGGAGCACACCGGAGCCGGGCGATCACGCGCTGGGCCGCTCCCGCGGCGGGCTGTCGACCGAGCTGCACCTGGCCTTGTCGCTGGTCCTGAGCGCCCGGTATCCGCATCGCCCGGCCGGATGGTGGCCGACCGCGGACCCGGCCGCAGCGGGTCCGCGCCGACGAGGCGTATCCCTCCCGCGCCATCCGTGACCACCTGCGGCGGCGCCAGATCGCCCGCACCATTCCCGAGCCTGCTGACCAGGCCGGTCACCGACGCAGGCGGGCAGCCGTGGCGGCCGCCCGCCCGCCTTCGACCCGATCGGCTACCGCGGCCGGCTTGCCGTGGAGTGCGGCATCAACCGCCTCAAACGCCACCGGCCACCGTCCACGTCACGGCCATCGACGAATGGCTCCACCTACTTCGAAACCCGGCCTAGGTGGCGGGGGTCAGGAACATGCCGGTCTGGTCCCCGCCCGCGGTGTTCTTGCAGCTGAAGCCGGAGCTCGCCGGCTGGGCGACGACCAGGGAGAGACAGCGCCCGACGGCCAGTTGCCCGAAGTAGTTCGGGTGCATGGACTCCTGGATCAGGCCCTGGGTCTCGCTGCTGTCGATCCAGCGCGCCCACTCGCTCGTCTTCGCCGACGCGGGCGCCGAGGTGGTCACCTGCTTGCTCGCCTTGGCGCACACCTCGCGGCCCTGGAGCATGTCCCGCAGGTCCAGGAACTGAACGCCCTTGGATGCGGCAACTCCCTTGATCCCGTTCGCGAGTTGCGGCACCAGCGAGTCCCGCGCCCAGTCGGAGTCACGGTTCCAGAAGGGGCAACCGCCGGTGTTCAGCCGGCTCCAGTCGCTCTGCGTGTAGCGGTTCTCCGCCCCGCGCGGGATCGGCGAGGGGTATGACTGCAGCACGATCCGGTACGAGGAGTCGGTGTAACCGGCCCCGCGCATCACGGCCCGTACCTCGTCCACGGACTTGCCGACCTGGCCCATCACGGCGTCGATCTTCTGGTCCACCGCCTCCTGCTGGTCGTCGTAGCAGTAGGAGTTCCAGATGATGAAGTCGTACGCGCAGTCCTTGATGATGTCCGCGAAGCCGAGGTCGTTGCCGCCGATGGACAGCGCGATGACCTTGACGTTGTTGCTCGCGGCCACGGCGGCGAGCTGATCGGCCTGCGGGGCTTCGCCCTTGTAGGCCACGCCGCCGTTGGAGGCGCGGAAGACGTTCTGCGAAGTCGCCCCGGAGCAGGCCAGGTTGACGGCGACGTCCGCGATGGCCCCGGCGCTCTTGACCTCGGCGGAGTCCGAGCGGTGGCACCCGCCGGCGGTGGCCCCGTACACCTTGCCGGGATCGTAGGTACTGCCGCTCACCCACGCCCGGTCGGTGCCGGTCCGGTTGCCGGTGTTGGTGAGGCTGTTGCCCTTCCAGCGCCCGGCCTCGCCGGAGATGTAGCTGTCTCCCATGGACACCACGGCCGTGGGCCCGGTCCCGGGACTGGCGCCGGCCGTGCCGGCACCGCCGGCCAGCAGCGCGCCGACGGCGAGCGGCAAGACCATCCCTGCCCCGGCCAGTCGTCGCACTCGACTGCGGGTCCGGGTGGTGCTGTCGTTGCGGAATCCGATCACTGCGGAACTCCTGCTGTTGGCCATGGCGAAGTCAGGAACAACTTCGCTGCATGGCTGGGGAAGTGGGGGTACCTCCGGCCGGTGGCATCCGGAAAGGTGACACGCCGCCGCTTGTTACCGCTAGGTACAGGCAAGTTACGAACAAGTAACAACCGACTGGTCGTTCGGGCCACCGCTCCGCGAGGCGAGAGTGATCTTGGTGGGCGCGGCTATGACGGGGCTGTCGCGCCGCGGAACAAAACAGCTCCGCCCCCGGGGCCCTTGGGGCCGCGGGGGCGGAGCTGGTGGGATTCGGCTGCTGTGCGATTCAGCCGAAGGCGGGGTGTCAGCCGGTGAGCTGGTCGTACGCGGGCAGGGTGAGGAAGTCCGCGTAGTCCGCGTCCAGGGAGACCTGGAGGAGGAGGTCGTGGGCCTGCTGCCACTTCCCGGCCGCGAAGGCCTCCTCGCCGATCTCCTCGCGGATGGCGGCCAGTTCCTCGGCGGCGACCGTGCGGGCCAGGTCCGCGGTGGCCGTCAGGCCGTTCTCGAAGACGACTCCGGCGTTGATCCACTGCCAGATCTGCGAGCGCGAGATCTCCGCGGTGGCCGCGTCCTCCATCAGGCCGAAGATGGCGACGGCGCCGAGGCCCCGCAGCCAGGCCTCGATGTAGCGGGTGCCGACCTGGACGGCGTTGCGCAGGCCCTCGTAGGTGGGCTTGGCGTCCAGGGAATCGATCGCGATCAGGTCGCCGGGGGCCACGGCGACGTCCTCGCGCAGGCGGTCCTTCTGGTTCGGCTTGTCGCCGAGGACCGCGTCGAAGGAGGCCATCGCGATCGGCACCAGGTCGGGGTGTGCGACCCAGGAGCCGTCGAAGCCGTCGGCCGCCTCGCGGTCCTTGTCGGCCTTGACCTTTTCGAACGCGACCTTGTTGACCTCGGCGTCCTTGCGGGACGGGATGAAGGCCGCCATGCCGCCGATGGCGTGTGCGCCGCGCTTGTGGCAGGTCTTGACCAGCAGTTCGGTGTACGCCCGCATGAAGGGGGCGGTCATCGTCACCGCGTTGCGGTCCGGCAGGACGAACTTCTCGCCGCCGTCGCGGAAGTTCTTGACGATGGAGAAGAGGTAGTCCCAGCGGCCCGCGTTCAAGCCCGCCGCGTGGTCGCGCAGCTCGTAGAGGATCTCGTCCATCTCGTAGGCGGCCGTGATCGTCTCGATCAGGACCGTCGCGCGGACGGTGCCCTGCGGGATGCCGACGTGGTCCTGGGCGAACACGAAGATCTCGTTCCACAGGCGCGCCTCGAGGTGCGACTCGGTCTTCGGCAGGTAGAAGTACGGGCCCTTGCCGAGGTCGATCAGGCGCTGGGCGTTGTGGAAGAAGTACAGGCCGAAGTCCACGAACGCGCCCGGCACGGAGCGGCCGTCGACCTGCAGGTGGCGCTCCTCGAGGTGCCAGCCGCGCGGCCGCATCACGACGGTGGCGAGCTCCCCGGCGGGCTTGAGGGCGTACGACTTGCCCGTGCGGGAGTCGGTGAAGTCGATGCGGCGCTCGTAGGCGTCGATCAGGTTGAGCTGGCCGAGGATCACGTTCTCCCAGGTGGGAGCCGAGGCGTCCTCGAAGTCGGCGAGCCAGACCTTGGCGCCCGAGTTCAGGGCGTTGATGGTCATCTTGCGGTCCGTCGGACCGGTGATCTCCACGCGGCGGTCGTTCAGCGCGGCCGGCGCCGGCGCCACCTTCCAGTCGCCCTCGCGGACCTGTGCGGTGTCCGGGAGGAAGTCGAGGTGGGAGGTGCGGGCGATCTCGGCGCGTCGCTCGGCCCGACGGGCGAGGAGCTCGTCGCGGCGGGGGGTGAACCGCCGGTGGAGCTCGGCCACGAAGGCGAGGGCCGCTTCGGTGAGGACTTCGTCCTGCCGGGGCAGGGGTTCGGCGTCGACGATGGCCAGCGGGGACGGCGCTGGTGCGGACATATCTGTCACTCCTTCAGCGGCGGTGCCTGGCGGCCGCGGGGGAATGCTCGCGCGAGACGGCACGCAGTGCCGTCGGGTGTGGAGAGTTCCGGGATACGGTCGCGGGCGCCGTCTTGGGTTCAGGGCGCTTCTGACCAGTGGATAGTAATTTCCTCATGGTGGAAGTTCAATGGTTTGTTGATGTCGAGATTCTCTGAGTCGACAGATTACGGCGGATGGTGGCCCTCAGTGCCACCTCCGTTACGCCCTGCTCAAGCCGGACCCGACGCCCGCTCAAACAAGACGTGCCAGGTCGGGCGGCGTGTCGATGTCGAAGGCCTCCGCGACGTCCCCGCACTCGACCAGCGTGAGCTCGGACGCGTGCGCGCTCAAGTGCACCCGTGCGCCCTTGTCACCCGTGGCCGTCGCCGCGATGTCCGCCCAGCGGTCCGCCCCGAACAGCACCGGATGCCCGCGCTCCCCGTCGTACGCCGCCGCCGCCAGGCTCGCCGGTGAGCGGTACGCCCCCAGGACCCGGGCCACCGCGGCCGGCCCGATGCCGGGCTGGTCCACCAGCGACACCAGGGCCGCGCGGGCGCCCGTACCGGCCAGCGAGGCGAGGCCGACCCGCAGGGAGGAGCCCATGCCCTCCGCCCAGTCCGGGTTGTCGCTCACCACGCACCCGCTCAGGTCCGCGCGCTCGCGCACCTCGGCCGCCGAGGCGCCGAGCACGACGTGCACCGGGCCGCAGCCGGCCTCCCGCAGCACCCGTACGGCGTTCTCCACCAGCGGGCGGCCGCGATACGGGAGCAGCGCCTTGGGCCGCCCGCCGAGCCGCCGGCCGCCGCCGGCCGCCAAGAGCAGACCCGCGATCACTGGGGGAGCGGTGGGAGCGGCGGGAGCGACGGAAGGGGAGGAGGCAGTGGTGTGGGCTGACATGTCACCGATTCTCGCCCCTGCCCGACGGGTCGCGGGCGCCGCCTGAGCACGTTGCGTACGGAGGCCAGCGCGGCCCCGATCCGCAGCGGCTCGCAGATCCGGTTCTCGGCGGCAGCCAGCAGGGCGCGTTCGTCACGGTCGGTCAACATCTCGGCATCTCCTTGCCAATCCGGGGCCAATGCAGCGAGTCTGGACCCGGATTGGCCTGGCAGGCAGAGCCAATCGGGGGAGGTTGGCATGGCAAACGGGCGAGTGGTCCAGACGGCGGACAGGACGATCGGCAGCCGCCAGCTCGCGGCGCTGCTCCCGGCCGAGGTGCTGGCCCGCCCCGGCTACCGCGGCCTCGCCGACGCCGTGCGGACCCTGATCCTGGACGGCCGGATCGCCCTGCACGTACGGCTCCCCGCGGAACGCGAGCTGGCGCAGGCCCTCGGAGCCAGCCGGGCCACCGTCACCGGCGCCTACGACCTGCTGCGCGAGAGCGGCTACGTCCGCAGCCGGCGCGGTTCCGGCACCTGGACGGAGCTCCCCGACGGCCACCGCCCGGTCGGAGCCCACCTCCTGGGCGCCGGCGGCTACAGCGCCGACGGCGACCCCGGCATCGACCTCGCCATTGCCGCGATGGGGGCCCCGGACGGCAGCCTCGCCGAGGCCTTCGCCTGGGCCGCGCCCCGCCTGCCCCGGCTCGCCCGGACCCCCGGCTACCACCCCTTCGGCCTGCCCGACCTGCGCGCGGCCGTCGCCGACCGGTTCACCCGGCGCGGGCTGCCCACGCGCCCCGAGCAGATACTCGTCACCGCCGGGGCCCAGCAGGCCTTCGCGCTGGTCGTCAGCCTGCTCTGCCGGGCCGGGGACCGGGTCGTCACCGAGAACCCCACGTACGCCAACGCCCTCGACGCCCTGCGCCACGCGCGGCTGCGCACCGGGTCCATCGCCGTCTCCGACGCGGGCTGGGACATGGAGATCGCCGAGTCCACGCTGCGCCAGACCGTGCCGAGGCTGGCCTACGCGATCCCCGACTTCCACAACCCGACGGGCGCGCTGATGCCGCCGGAGCAGCGGCTGAGGCTGCTCTCGGCGACCCGGGCCACCGGGACCTGGCTGGTGGTCGACGAGACCATCGCCGACATCGCGCTGGACGTCCCCGCGCCCGCGCCCCTGGCCTCGCTCGCCCCGCGCGGCGGCGCGGACCACGTGATCACCATCGGCTCGCTCAGCAAGACCCACTGGGGCGGCCTGCGGGTGGGCTGGATCCGGGCCACCGCGAAGATGATCACGGAGTTGACGGCCGTACGGGTCTCGGCCGACATGACCGGCTCGGTGCTCGACCAGCTGGTCGCACTCCCGCTCATGGACGCCATGGACCGGTCCCTGCCGGCCCGGCTCGCGCAGCTGCGGATCCAGCGCGAGGCCCTGGTGCAGTCGCTGGAACGGCACACCCCGGAGTGGTCGTGGAAGGTGCCGCCGGGCGGGCTCTCGCTCTGGGTCGACCTCGGCGAGCCGGTCAGCTCCGCCCTGTCCGAGCGCGCCGCGGCCGCCGGTGTGCACATCGGCCGCGGGGCCCGCTTCGGGGTGGATCCGGGGACCTTCGAGCACCGGCTGCGGATCCCGTTCACCCTGCCCGCCGACCGGCTGGACGAGGGCGTACGCCGCCTCGCGCGGGCATTGCACGACGGGGTACCGCTCTCCCCGGCGGTGGAACGGCCGCACTGGGTGGCCTGAGCAGTGGCTTGAGCAGCGGCCTGGGCCGAGCGGTCCGGCGGGAGCGCCGGGCTGCCCCGGTCAGCTGTGCCGCAGCTCGCCCCAGGTCGCGGCGTCCACCGCCCCGGTGAGGGGGAGCCCCCGTACCGCCTGGAAGTGCCGCGTGGCCGACGCGGCGTCGAGGCCGAAGACGCCCTCGGGCTCTTCCTCCGTCATCTGCAGCCCCGTCCAGAAGTTCAGCAGGCACTGTGCCTCCCGCACCGTCCTGCCCTTGCTGCCGGCCTGCACCGTGGGCGGCGGCGTGCGGTTGTCGAAGCCGCAGCTCAGGCCGGTGAGGTCGGGCTCGTCGGCGGTGGCTGCCGACGCCGGGACGGCCGCGAAAGCGGTCCCGCCGACGAGGAGGGAGGCGATCAGGGCGGCCTGGGCCGCAGTGCGTGTCACCAAGGAGTTCATGATCGGAACCCTAATGATCACGACGGTGAGGCAGAAGCGATATTCGGGCCATACCGGGGCGCAGGGGCCGCGCGCACGGCATCTCTCACGGCGTGCGGATCAGTCGGCGGGTGGCGGCCGCGGCCACCGCCGAGGTGCGGGAGTCGACGCCGAGCTTGGCGTAGATGTGGACCAGGTGGGACTTGACCGTGGCCTGGCTCAGGAACAGCTTCTTGGAGATCTGCTGGTTCGACAGGCCGTCCGCGACCAGCTGCAGCACCTCCAGCTCCCGCTTCGTGAGCGCCTCCGCGGGCGTCCGCATCCGGTCCATCAGGCGCAGCGCCACCGCCGGGGCCAGCGCCGACTGGCCCGCGGCCGCCGTGCGGACCGCCGCCGCCAGCTCCTCCGGCGGGGCGTCCTTGAGCAGGTAGCCCGAGGCGCCCGCCTCCACCGCGGCCAGGATGTCCGCGTCCGTGTCGTACGTGGTCAGGACCAGCACCCGGGGGGCCCGCTCCGAGGCGGTGATCAGGCGGGTGGCCGCCGAACCGTGCATCCCGGAGCCGAACTGCAGGTCCATCAGGACCACGTCCACCGGTTCGGAGGCGGCCAGTTCCACCGCCCGCTCCGCGGTGGCCGCCTCGGCGACCACCGCGAAGTCCGGTTCCGTGTCCAGTACCGCGCGCAGCCCGGCCCGCACCACCGGGTGGTCGTCGGCGAGCAGCAGCCGGATCGTCATCAGGGGGCCTCCAGGGGCAGCGGCAGGGTGACGGCCACGGCGGTGCCCTGGCCAGGGGCGGACTCGACGGTGAACAGCCCGCCCAGCGTCTGGGCCCGCGAACGCATCGCCGGCAGCCCGAAGCCGCCGCCGTCGCCGGACGGCGCCGACCCGGGGTCGAAGCCGGTCCCGTCGTCCACGATGTCCAGCGTGACCGAGGTGTCCATGAAGGTCAGGGTGATCTCGGCGCGTCCCGCCCGGGCGTGGCGCACCACATTGGCCAGCGCCGACTGCGCGATCCGCAGCAGGGCCACCTCGTACGGGGTGGGCAGCACCCGCGGCGGGCCGCTCAGGCAGAAGCGCACGCGCGGCCCGGGCGCCGCCGCGCACAGCCGCTCCAGGGCGGCGGCGAGCGACCCGTGCTCCAGATCGGGCGGGGTGAGGGCCCGTACGAAACGGCGTGCCTCGGCGAGGTTCTCCTGGGCGGCCTCCCGGGCCCGGCCGATGTGCTCCAACGCGGGAGCGCCGGGCGGCAGCGCCCGCTCGGCCGCCCGCAGTAGGAGCTGGATGGAGGACAGCCCCTGGGCCAGGGTGTCGTGGATCTCCCGGGCCAGGCGCTCGCGCTCGGCCAGGATCCCGGCGCCCCGCTCGGCCGCGGCCAGCTCGGCCCGCGTGGTGATGAGCTCCTCGATCAGCTCGCGCCGCCGCTCGCTCTCCCGGTACAGCGCCTGGTAGCCCAGTACGGTCGCCACGGCCACGGCGCCGCCGAGCAGCGGCCCGAGGAAGGCTCCGGGCGTCACGGCGCTGGTGTGGGCGAGGAAGCCGCCGATGGCCGCGCAGGCCGTCGCGGCGACGGCGGTGACCCCCCAGCGCAGCCGCAGCAGGTGCAGCTCCAGGAAGTACAGGGGGAAGGCGATCCACAGCCCGTCGGGGGAGACCACCAGCAGCGCGGCCCAGGCCGCGCCGAGTCCGGCGAGCCACACCGCCCCGGCGCGTGGCGAGCCGTGCACCACGGGGGCCAGCACCCCGGCCAGGTACACGGCGGCCAGCACCGCGCACACGGCGACCACCCACCCGTACCGGGGCGCGGCGTCGGCGACGGCCCGGCCGGCGGCCAGCGCGAGCAGCCCGAACAGCAGCGCGTGCAGGCACAGCCGCAGCATGCGCGAGACGGGCGTCAGCGTGCGGGAGGCGGCGGGGCGCGAGTCGGCGCCCGAGTCGGCGCGCGAGTCGGGCCGCGAGTCGGGGCGCGGGGCGAGGGGCGGGGCGAGGGGGGAGTCCGGAGCAACCATGGCCCGACCAGCCTAAGCGCGTCACCACGGCCCCCGGTCAACCGAAAGTTCGATGTGCGCGTGCGCCTTTCGATACCAGGATCGCTACCGTGGCGCGATGCCCCGGGCCCACGCGCAGGACCAGGGTGGGGAACATGTTCGTCGCATGGAGAGATCTACGGTTCGCCAAGGGCCGCTTCGCCCTCATGGGCTCGGTCGTACTGCTGATCACGCTGCTGGTCGGCCTGCTGTCCGGGCTCACCTCCGGCCTGGCCCGGGAGAACATCTCGGCCATCACCGGCCTGCCCGCCACCCACCTCGCCTTCGCCGCGCCCACCGGGGACCAGGAGGTGTCCTTCACCAACTCCCAGGTGTCCGAGAAGGCCTGGCGGTCCTGGCGGCAGGAGCCCGGGGTGCAGTCCGCGGAGCCGCTCGGCATCCGTACGACCAACGCCCTCGCGGGGGAGCGCGCCGCGGCCGTCTCCGTCTTCGGCGTGGACCCCGCGGGGAAGCTCGGCCCGCGGGGCACCGGCCTCGCCCGGGGCTCGGTCGTCCTCACCGAGAAGGCCGCCAAGGAGCTCGGCGGCCTCACCGCCGGCGCCAAGCTCAAGATCGGCACGCTCGAACTGACCGTGGCCGCCGTCTCCGGCACCGCCGCCTACAGCCACACCCCGGTCGTCTGGATGGACCTGGGCGACTGGCAGCACATCGGCAACCCCGGCACCTCCGTCGACACCCTCGCCACCGTCGTCGCCGTCTCCGGCAGCGGTGTGGACCTCGGCGCCGCGGACGACGCCGCGGGCACCAAGGCGCAGACGGTGGACGAGGCGCTCGGCGCCATAGGGTCCTACCAGGCGGAGAACGGCTCGCTGCAACTGATGCGGGGCTTCCTCTTCGCCATCTCCGCCCTGGTCATAGGGGCCTTCTTCACGGTGTGGACGATCCAGCGCAGCGGGGACATCGCCGTCCTGAAGGCACTCGGTGCCTCCACCGGCTACCTCCTCAAGGACGCCCTCGGACAGGCCGTGGTGATGCTGACGATCGGCACCGGCGTCGGCACCGGGCTCGCGGCCGCCGTCGGCGCCCTGATCAGCGGCGGCGACGTGCCCTTCGTCCTCGACGCCGCCACCGTGCTGGTGCCCGCCGCGATCATGATCGCGCTCGGTGCGCTGGGCGCGGCCCTGTCCATCCGGCGCATCACCGCCGTAGACCCGCTGACCGCCCTCGGGAGCGTCCGATGACCCTGCTCGTCCACGACGTCACGCTCACCTACCCGGACGGCGACGGCCGGCTGACCGCGCTCGACTCCGTGTGCCTGGAGGTGCCCGCGGGCACGCTGACGGCGGTGATCGGGCCCTCCGGGTCCGGCAAGTCCAGCCTGCTGGCGGTCGCCTCCACGCTGGTCACCCCTGAGGCCGGGCGGGTGGTCGTCGCGGGGCTGGACACCGCGAAGCTCGACGCCGCCGAGAAGTCGGCCCTGCGCCGCGAGAAGATCGGCATCGTCTTCCAGCAGCCGAACCTGCTGGCCTCCCTCACGGCCGCCGAGCAGCTCCAGGTGATGGCGCACCTCTCCGGCCGCCCCACGGGGGCCCTGCGCCGCCGGGCCCTGGAACTGCTGGACGCGGTGGGTCTGGCCGACAAGGCCGACAGGCGACCCCACCAGCTCTCCGGCGGGCAGCGCCAGCGCGTCAACATCGCCCGCGCCCTGATGAACGAGCCGGCGGTGCTGCTGGTCGACGAACCCACCAGCGCCCTCGATCACGAGCGGGGCGCGGCGGTGCTCGACCTGCTCGTCAACCTCACCCGGGGCCGCTCCACGGCCACCGTCCTGGTCACGCACGACCACGCCCACCTCGACCGCATGGACCGGACGGTGACCATGACGGACGGCCGCCTGACCGAGGCCGTCACGACGGCCTGACCTGCGCACGAAGGCCCCGGCACCCCCCTGGAGGGGCGCCGGGGCCTTCCGCGTTCCGTCGGGGGTCCCTACGCCGGGTTCTGGCTCTGCAGAGCCACCGACAGCTCGGCCGCGATGCCCTGGAGGATCGGCACGATGGATTCGGTCAGGGCCTCGGTCACCCGGCCCGCCGGGCCCGAGATGGAGATCGCGGCGGCGGTCGGCGAGTTCGGCACCGACACGGCGAGGCAGCGAACCCCTATCTCCTGCTCGTTGTCGTCGACCGCGTAGCCGGCCTTGCGGACCTGCTCCAGGGCCTCCAGGAAGCCCTCGGGCGTGGTGATGGTCTTCTCGGTCGCGGCCGGCATCCCGGTGCGCGCGAGCAGGGCCCGTACCTCGTCCGCGGGGGTGTAGGCGAGCAGGGCCTTGCCCACACCGGTGGAGTGCGGCAGCACGCGGCGGCCGACCTCGGTGAACATGCGCATGGAGTGCTTGGACGGCACTTGGGCGACGTAGACGATCTCGTCCCCGTCGAGCAGGGCCATGTTCGCCGTCTCGCCGGTCTCCTCGACCAGGCGGGCCAGGTAGGGGCGGGCCCAGGTGCCCAGCAGGCGCGCCGCGGACTCGCCGAGGCGGATCAGCCGGGGGCCGAGGGAGTAGCGTCGGTTGGGCTGCTGGCGGACGTAGCCGCATGCCACGAGGGTGCGCATGAGCCGGTGGATGGTCGGCAGCGGCAGGCCGCTGGCCGCGGAGAGCTCGCTGAGTCCGACTTCGCCCCCGGCATCGGCCATGCGTTCGAGCAGATCGAAGGCGCGCTCAAGGGACTGGACGCCACCGCTGGCGGCGGTGGGCTTATCGGAAGCGTCGGTGGTGCTGGCGCTGGACGTCGGCACGGGCGCGGTCCTTTCGGTGCTGGCAGGCAAGGAAGCAGCCTACCGGTCGGTCGGCGTCGGCCCTAGAGCCGGGGACCGCCGTCTGGGCCGGTCAGAGGCGGTTTGTCCGGCAGCGGACGGCCTCGGGAACGCGGCCGTCCGGCATCCGGTGGTGGTAGCTACATTCTGTAGAGCGAAATCTTAATTCCATCCTGTGGAAACATCCAATTGCGGGGAGGGTGCGTCAGTGGTCCGTCCGGGCACTCTTGACTGGCCCCGGATCCGGGGGAAGACTCCGTCAACAGAACGTTGAATTTCGCTCTGTGGAAGTAGATGGGGAGGTTCCGGTGTCCGACCTGGCTGTGGAACTGGTACTGCGCTCGACGCGCGTCATCACCCCCGAGGGGACGCGCGCCGCTTCGGTGGCCGTCGCCGGCGGGAAGATCGCGGCCGTGCTGCCGTACGAGGCCGAGGTGCCGGCCGGAGCCCGGCTGGAGGACCTCGGGGACGACGTGCTCCTCCCCGGCCTGGTCGACACCCACGTCCACGTGAACGACCCGGGCCGCACCGAGTGGGAAGGCTTCTGGACGGCCACCCGCGCCGCCGCGGCCGGAGGCATCACCACGATCCTCGACATGCCGCTCAACTCCCTGCCGCCGACCACCACGACCGGCAACCTGCGCGTCAAGCAGGAGGTCGCCCGCACCAAGGCGCACGTGGACATCGGCTTCTGGGGCGGCGCCCTGCCGGACAACGTCAAGGACCTGCGCCCGCTGCACGACGCCGGCGTCTTCGGCTTCAAGTGCTTCCTGTCGCCCTCGGGCGTGGAGGAGTTCCCCGAGCTCGACCAGGACCAACTGGCCGCCTCCCTCGCGGAGATCACCGGCTTCGGCGGCCTGATGATCGTGCACGCAGAGGACCCGCACCACCTGGAGTCGGCCCCGCAGAACCCGGGCCCCAAGTACGCGGACTTCCTCGCCTCCCGCCCCAAGGACGCGGAGAACACCGCGATCCAGAACCTGATCGACCAGGCCAGGCGGCTAGGCGCCCGCGTGCACGTCCTGCACCTGTCGTCCTGCGACGCGCTGCCCCTGATCGCCGCGGCCAAGGCCGAGGGCGTCCAGATCACCGTCGAGTCCTGCCCGCACTTCCTCACCCTGACCGCCGAGGAAGTCCCGGACGGCGCCACCGAGTTCAAGTGCTGCCCGCCCATCCGCGAGGCCGCCAACCAGGACCTGCTCTGGGACGCCCTCGCCGACGGCACCATCGACTGCATCGTCTCCGACCACTCGCCCTCCACCGCGGACCTGAAGACCGGCGACTTCGCCACCGCCTGGGGCGGCATCTCCTCCCTCCAGCTGGGCCTCCCGGCGATCTGGACCGAGGCGAAGAAGCGCGGACGCTCCCTCGAAGAGGTCGTCCGCTGGATGTCCGCCGCCCCGGCCGCCCTCGCCGGCCTGGCGCAGAAGGGCGCGATCGAGGCCGGCCGCGACGCCGACTTCGCCGTCCTCGCCCCCGAAGAGACCTTCACCGTGGACCCCGCGGAGCTGCACCACCGCAACCGGGTCACGGCGTACGCGGGCAAGACCCTGCACGGCGTCGTGAAGTCCACCTGGCTGCGCGGTACGCAGATCGCCGACCACGGCACCCCGACCGAGCCCACGGGCCGACTTCTCGAAAGGCAGAACTGACAGTGGCGATTGAATCCTTCACCGGCAACGCGAACCCGTACGGGGGCGGCGACCCGTACGCGGACTACCGCACCGCGGACTTCCCGTTCACCCAGTACGCGAACCTCGCCGCCCGTGAGCTGGGCGCCGGTGTCATCGCCGCCAACGACGAGTTCTTCGCCGAGCGCGAGAACCTGCTCATCGCCGAGGCCGCGCACTTCGACCCCGAGCACTTCGGCCACAAGGGCAAGGTCATGGACGGCTGGGAGACCCGCAGACGCCGCGGCATCTCCGCCACGCAGCCCTGGCCCACCCCCGAGGACCACGACTACGCCCTGATCCGGCTCGGCGCCCCCGGCGTCATCCGCGGCATCGTCGTCGACACCGCCCACTTCCGCGGCAACATGCCGCAGGCCGTATCGGTCCAGGGCGCCTCGGTCGAGGGCTCCCCGACCGCGCAGGAGCTCCTCTCCGACGACGTGAAGTGGACGACCCTCGTCGAGCGCACCCCCGTCGGCGGCCACGCGGCCAACGGCTTCGAGGTCAGCGTCGAGCAGCGCTTCACGCACCTGCGCCTGAACCAGCACCCGGACGGCGGCGTCGCCCGCCTGCGCGTCTACGGCGAGGTCCGCCCCGACCCGGAGTGGCTCGCCGCGCTCGGCACCTTCGACGTCGTCGCGCTGGAGAACGGCGGCTCGGTCGAGGACGCGTCCAACCGCTTCTACTCCCCGCCGACCAACACCATCAACCCGGGCCGCTCCCGCAAGATGGACGACGGCTGGGAGACCGCCCGCCGCCGCGACAACGGCAACGACTGGATCCGCTACCAGCTCGTCGCCGAGTCCGAGATCCGCGCCGTCGAGATCGACACCGCCTACCTCAAGGGCAACTCGGCCGGCTGGGCCTCGCTGTCCGTCAAGACGGGCGAGGAGGGCGAGTGGACGGAGCTCCTGCCGCGCACCCGCCTGCAGCCCGACACCAACCACCGCTTCGTGCTGGACGCCCCGGCGGTCGGCACGCACGTGCGGATCGACATCTTCCCGGACGGCGGCTTCTCCCGCCTGCGGCTGCACGGCTCCCTGACGGGGCAGGGCGCGGCCGCGCTGACGGCCCGCCACCAGGAGCTGGGCGGCTGACGCCACCACCCCGCCGGCGAGATCGCGCGACCGCCCGGGGGCCGACACCCCCGGGCGGCCGGGCCGGGCGTGGGTGTAGCGCGAGGGCCCCCCGGGCGCGTAACCCGCAAAACAGCCGCCCCGCCCGCCC
>NZ_JBHWVJ010000031.1:0-24124 GCF_042736725.1 Streptomyces sp. NPDC060028
GGCGCCTACGGCCTGGTCCAGGCCCTGCCGGCCTCGAAGATGTCCTCGGCGGGCTCGGACTGGAAGACCAACCCGGCCACCCAGATCAAGTGGGGCCTGGACTACATGAACTCCCGCTACGGCAGCCCCGTCGGCGCCTGGAACTTCTGGCAGTCGCACCACTGGTACTAAGCCGACCAGCGGGTTGCAAACGCACGAAAACGCTCGGCCGGGACTTCCCGGCCGGGCGTCTTTGCGTATGCGGTCGCCGAACTCACTTACGATCACCGTCATGATCAAAGGAGTGATGTTCGACTTCTCCGGCACGCTGATGCGCATCGAGTCGGCCAAGGAGTGGCTCGGCGCGGTCGTGGCGGAGTCTGCCCTCCCTGTGAGCGGGGAGACGTTCACCGACTGCGTTCGGCAGCTGACGGAGTACGGAGCGCAGCCGGGCGGACCGGCGCCGCGGCGTATTCCCGCGCACCTTGAGAGGCTCTGGCGCGAGCGGGACTTGAGCGCCGATCAGCATCGCGCGGCGTACACCGCATTGATTACGGAGGCCGAGCCACCGGGGGCACAGCTGGCGCGGGCGCTCTACGACCGCCACAGGACGCCCGCCGCCTGGCTGCCTTACGCTGACACCGAAATGACGTTGCGGGAACTGCGCCGACGCGGGATCCGGGTCGCCGTGGTCAGCAACATCGGCTGGGACCTGCGGCCGGTTTTCCGTGCGCATGCGCTTGACGAGCTCGTCGACGCCTACGTGCTCTCCTTCGAGCTGGGCGTGCACAAGCCCGATCCTGCGATCTTTCGGGCGGCCTGTGACACGCTCGGCCTGCCACCCTCCGACGTGCTGATGGTCGGTGACGAGCCCGTCGCGGACGGCGGTGCGGGCGCACTGGGCTGCGCGGTGCACTTCGTCGAACATCTGCCGGTCGATCAGCGTCCCAGCGGGCTCACACCCATCCTGGAGCTGCTCGGCTGAGTTGGTGACTCTCCTTCGTCTGGTCGGCTACCTCGGCATACCGCCCTTCCTCCGCGACACGCGTGTGGAGGGCAACGGGTTGACCGTGCTCGCGGCGAGGCCGTACTCCGGCAGTGCGATGTCCCCGGCCTTGGCGAACTGTGCGGCGAGCAGGCTCCGCATCGGCCAGTGGGTCATCGACCGCATCGAGAGGTCGCGCAGCCGGATACCGACCCGGCCCGACGGCGCGTACCCGGCGGCTCCGCCGGGCGGCAGCTGCTGCGCCCGGCTCACGTACGGGCGCATCACCGTGTCGTAGCGGCGGAAGGCGACACCGTGATCGCCCTCGGCGGCGGCGAGTTCACCGGCCAGGACGTAGGCGCCGACCAGGGCGAGGCTGGTCCCGAGGCCGGTCAGCGGGGTCGCGCAGTATCCGGCGTCGCCGAGCAGCGCCACGCGGCCGCGCGACCAACTGTCGAGGCGGACCTGACCCATGGAGTCGAAGAAGAAGTCCGGGGAGGTGCGCATCGCCCGCAGCAGGCGTGGGGTCTCCCAGCCGACGTGGGCGAATCGCCGGGCCATGAGCTCCTGTTGGGCGGCGATGTCGCGGCGGTCGTAGGGGAACGGTGGCGAGCGGAAGCTGAAGCCGGCCTTGATCTCGCCGGGGAGGCGGCCGGGCCGGGCGGATACGACCAGGCCGCCGGGCGCGTTGTGCATCAGGAACCAGCCGTCGAGGTCCAGGTCGTCGAGGGCGGTGAACCAGGCGGTGTAGAGGTCGATCGGGTGGACGCAGTCCCGCTCCGGGCCGAAGGCCAGCGCGCGCACCACGGAGTGCGGCCCGTCCGCGCCGACGACGAGCGCGAACCGGCGCGGCGCGGCCTTCTCGAAGGTGACGGTGACCGCGTCCGCGTGCTGATCGATCCGGGTGATGGTGTCGTCGAAGAGGTACTCCGCGTCCGGCAGGGTGGCCTCGTACAGCAGACGGGCGAGGTCGCCGCGGAGGATCTCGATCTCGGAGACGAACCCCTCGCCGCCGAAGCCGTCGGCGGGCAGTCGGGCGGTGGTCCGGCCGGCGGTGTCGACGAGGGCGAGGCCGCGCTGGTCCACGCTCTGCGCCCTGGCCCGGTCCAACAGGCCCATCCGTTCGATCACGGTACGGCCGGCGCCGCGCAGATCCACGGTCTGCCCGCCCGGCCGAGGTGCCGGCGTGCGCTCCACGATCGTGACCGCGAAGCCTCCCTTGCGTAGCCAGTACGCCAGCGCGGGCCCTGCGATGCCGGCACCGCAGATGAGTATCCCCTTGTTCGGCATACTGGGAATGTACGCCGTACGCGGAGGCGGGGGCAAGCATGAAATCGCCGTCCAGTACGAGTTGTTGGACAGTGCTGCACTAGTGCGGTGGATTGGGAGAAGGTGCTTCTGCGCGGGGGTCGCCCTGCGTGGGCGGCTAGGATGGCACCCTTCCAGGTGCACTAGTGCGGAGGAGGTCTCGATGGGCGGCCAGGCGGTATCGCGCTGCAGCCAGATCGTCGCCGAACTGCGACAGCGGATCGAGACGGGTCAACTGGCGCCGGGCGATCGCGTCCCCTCGACCCGCGCGATCACCCGGGAGTGGGGCGTCGCCATGGCGACCGCGACCAAGGTGCTCTCCGAACTGCGCCGCGAGGGCATGGTCCGCGCCGTCCCGGGCGTCGGGACGGTCGTGGCGGCTTCGAGCCGCCCGGTGCGGGCCGCCCGAACCCCTGCCCCCGCCGCCGCACGCCCGGGCAGGCCGTCCGACGCATCCTCGGTCCAGGCGGCGCTCACACTCGGACGGATCGTCGGTGCCGCCGTCACGGTCGCCGACGCGGAGGGGCTGGCCGCGCTCTCGATGCGCCGGGTGGCCGCCGAGCTCGGGGTGGCGACCATGTCGCTGTACCGGCACGTGGCCGACAAGGACGACCTTCTGACGCGGATGATGGACGGCGTCATGGCCGGGCACCCGCTGCCCGCCGACCCTCCGGAGGGCTGGCGGGAGGCGATCGAACTGGCGGCCCGGCAGCTCTGGGACCTGTTCCGCCGCCACCCGTGGCTCGCACCGGCCCTGTCGGTGACCCGACCTCAGCTGATCATCTCGGCACTGCCGTACAGCGAGTGGATGCTCGCCACCCTGCACGCGCACGGACTCGACCTGCGGTCCGCCTTCACGGCGCACCTCACGCTGCTCAATTACGCCCGGGGAATCGCCGTCAACCTGGAGGCGGAGCGGGAGGCCGAGGCACACAGCGGCCTCGACAGCGAGGAGTGGATGGCCACCCAGGAGTCCGCGCTCCTGGCGACTCTGGGCAACGGCCGGTTTCCCGCGCTCTCCCGCCTCGCCACGGCCGGTTACGACCTCGACCTCGACGAGCTCTTCGAGTTCGGCCTCCAGCGTCTCCTCGACGGCCTCGCCTCGCTCCTCGACGAGACTCCGGCGGCTGAACGGGGCCCGTCGTCCGAAAGGCTTCAGGGCGGGTAGGGTGGGTGACTGCGAAGGGGAGTAGCCCTGCGATACCGGTCGTCGACACACTGGAACCCCCGGGTTCCCGGTGGCCGGGCCCGTGTTCTCGATGACGCGGGTGGGCGAGACCTTCGGCCCATTTGTCGACGACGTATGTCAGCGTGTCGGCGGGGTCGAAGCCGTCTGCCGCCTCTCACGCCGGTCGTCCTCGAGCCCCGCAGACGCGGGAAGGCTGGACGAATCCCGTGATCCATTTCGTATTGCTCATCGCGTGTGCGGTGGCGATCTATCTCTCCTGTGAGTGGTTCGTCAACGCGGTGGAGTGGCTGGGCGAACGCCTCAACGTGGGAAAGATGGCAGTCGGCACGATCCTGGCCGCCTTCGGAACCGCCCTGCCGGAGTCCGTGGTCACCCTGGTCGCGGTGACCACCGGCGCCACCGAAGAGGCCAAGAACATCGGAGTCGGTGCCGCCATGGGCGGCCCGCTCGCACTGGCCACCATCGCCTACGGTGTCACCGGCGCGATGCTCATCCTCAAGCGCCGCAAAGACCGCGCGGCCGTCCTCGCCGGCGCCGCCGGTGCCGGCGGCTCGAGCGTGAGTCTGCCGCAGGGCGGTGAGGCCCTCGGCGACGCGAAGGACATGAAGCGCCTGGCCCGGGACCAGAAGTGGTTCCTGCCGATCTTCACCGTGAAGGTCGCGCTCGGCCTGGTCGCCTTCGCCTTCAAGCCCGCCCTGGGCGTGCTGTTCTTCGCCGCGTACGCGGTCTACTTCGTCCGCGAGATCCGCAGCAGCCGCGCCGACGACTCGGACGACGAGGAAGAGGAGCTGGAACCGCTCAAGCTCCAGCCCAAGGCCGCCTCTCCGGCGACTTGGGCCGTGGTCGTCCAGACCCTGGCCGCGCTCGTGGTGATCTTCTTCGCCGCGCACTTCTTCGTGAAGCAGCTCGACGTCATCGGCCCCATGCTGGGGCTGTCCGCGACGGTCACGGCCCTGCTGCTGTCCCCGATCGCCACCGAACTCCCCGAGATCATGAACGCCGTGATCTGGATCCGTCAGGGCAAGGTCAAGCTGGCGCTCGCCAACATCTCCGGCGCCATGATGATCCAGGCCACGGTCCCCAGCGGGATCGGCCTCTTCTTCACCAGCTGGCACTTCGACGGCCCCCTGCTCTGGTCGGGGATCATCACCATGGCCGCGATCGTCTACCTCCTGCTCACCATGCGCGCCCACAAACTCACCCCTGCCCGCCTCGCGGTCGCCGGACTGTTCTACGTCGTCTTCGCCATCGGCCTCGTCCCCATCCTCGGCTGACTGGAATGCCCAGGCACACGCGGGAGTTGAGCACGTCATGACTCAAGGTCCCGCACCTCGCTCCCTGTCCGACGATGCCCTCTCAGAACTGCTGAGCAGTCAGCAGTTCGCCACCCTCGCCACCAACAAGGGCAGTGGCCATCCTCATCTCATGACCATGCTCTACAGCTGGGACGCCGCAGCGCGCATCGTGCGGTTCTCCACCACCGCCGACCGCGTCAAGGTCAAGCAGCTCCGGCGTGACCCACGCGCGGCCGTGCATGTTCCGGGTGGCAACGTATGGTCGTTCGCCGTGGCCGAGGGCGAGGCCGACGTCTCCGAGATCACGACCACGCCGGGGGATGCGGTCGGGCGAGAGCTGCTCGCGATGGTGGCGGAGAGCGCGAAGCCGCTGGATGAGGATGCGTTCCTCGAGCAGTTGGTCGCCGAGCGCCGGGTGGTCATCCGACTGAAGGTGTCCCGGTTGTACGGGACGGCACTCGACATCGACGGCTGACACTGGTCACGGTCACGGTCACGGTCGAGAGCGCAGCGGTTCAGGCCGCCCCCGGACACACCCGGGGGCGGCCTCACTGTTGCACCGGCCCCGACGCGAGGGCGTCCAGCTGCTCCTTGGACCACGAGAGCGCGCCGGCTCGCAGGTCTTCGACCACCGCGCGCACCCACTCCAGCTCCGCGGCCGTCACGGCCCGCAGGTATTCGGTCTCCAGGCGGGTGATGCGCGGCAGTCCCTGTTCCGCCTCTGCGGCCATGGCCGCTTCCAGCCCGTCCACCTTCTTCGCGAGGGCGTCGGCCCGCCGCTCCAGTACGTCTGCCATCTCTTCGGGCGTGAGCAGCAGCAGATTCGAGAGGGCGGCCGGGAATTCCGGGAACTCCTGCTTGGGCGCGGAGAGCATCTCCTCCATCCAGGCGCGGGCGGTCTCGCGCCCCGCGTCCGTGACCTCGTACACGGTCCGCTCGGGGTACTGCTGATCGCGTCCTGTCTCGCGCACCGCGATCAGCCCGTCGCCGTTGAGCCGCTCGATCGTGCGGTAGAGGCTCGCACGCTGCCTGACGTTGACGACTTGTTCCTTGCCCCAGTCCTTGACCAGGCGCTGGATGCCGTAGGGGTGCAGCGGCTGGTAATGCAGCAGGGCCAGGACGGTCAGGGCGAGGGGGGAGCTGCGGGGAGTGGAGGGAGTCATGGACTCGACTCTAGCCTCGGCAAGACTAGTTGACGTGATACTAGTTTCAGTGCAACTATCAAATCGTCAGCGCAACGCCGCCCAGAGAGGAACCACCGAGATGTCCCTCACCGAGCGCATCCACTCCGACCACGGCCTCGTCAAGCACCTGGGGAACTGGACCGAGGCCGGCCGCTTCGAGCTCAAGGTCCGCCATGGTGCCGCCGTCCTCGACCTTCGTTCCCCCGGCCTCCCCGACGACATCGAGATTCACATCGACATGGACCGGGCCATGGTCAAGCTGCTGGTGGACGACGGCGCCGCCATTGACCACTGGAACCTGAGCTGGACCGCCCGCGGCAAGATCAAGGACTCCCGCTCCTCCACCGGAGACAAGGCGTCGGCGGCCGGCCGCCGTATCCATCTGTCCGGCTCCGCGACGAACAGCGAGATCCGCATCCACCGCGGTGGCATCGCGATCCTGTCGGCGATGTTCTCCCGTGCGTACGTCCAGGACGTGCGCCGCGCCCACAAGACCGGCGGCGTACCGACGATCGACGATCCCACGAGGGGGCACCAGTCATGACCCGCATCGGCAAAGCCCGCACCGCGCTCGTCATCGGCGGCGGCATCGCAGGCCCGGTCGCCGCGATGGCCCTCCGCCAGGCAGGTATCGAGGCCGCCGTCCACGAGGCGTACGACTCCACGGCCGACGGGGCCGGAGGCGGCATGACCATCGCCCCGAACGGCCAGAACGCCCTCGACGCGATCGGCGCGGGCGACATCGTCCGCGCCATCGGCACACCGGTCACCGCCATGGGGCTGCGGAGCTGGACGGGTAAGCACCTCGCGCAGTTCGCCCCGCCCTCCCGTCTCCCGTCCCAGCAGTTCGTCTGGCGGGCCGATCTCTACCGTGCGCTGTACGACGAGGCGGAGCGCCGCTCCGTCCCCATCCACCACGGCAAGCGGCTGACCGGCACGACGGACACCGGCTCCGGCATCACCGCGCACTTCGCGGACGGTACCCAGGCGAACGCCGATATCCTCATCGGCGCCGACGGCATCCGCTCCACGGTCCGCCCCCTGATCGACCCTGATGCGCCAGAGCCGAACTACGCCGGCCTGGTCTGCTTCGGAGCGCGGATGCACCCCTCAGGGATGCCCTCCACCAACGGCGTCATGTACATGTGCTTCGGCAAGCGCGCATTCTTCGGATACCAGGTCTTCGACGACTCCTCGGCGGTGTGGTTCGTGAACCTGCCCCACCGCGCCCCGATGACGGTCGCCGAGGCCCAGGCGATCGGCGCGAAGGAGTGGATGCGCATCCTGCTGACCGCCTTCGCCGACGACCGCACCCCGGCCCTCGAGATGATCGGCCGTACCGACGTCGGCCAGCTCCTCGTCACCGGCCCGATGGAGAACATGCCGAGGGTCGCGAACTGGACCCGCGGCCGCATGACCCTGATCGGCGACGCGGCCCACGCCGCCTCGTCCAGCTCCGGGCAGGGCGCCTCCATCGCCGCCGAAAGCGCCGTCGAACTGGCGCGCTGTCTGCGGGACCTGCCCTACGACCAGGCCTTCGCGGCGTACGAGCAACTGCGCCGCCCCCGCGTCGAACGCATCATCAAGCTCGGCGCCCGCACGAACAGCAACAAGACCGCGGGCCCGGTCGGCCGCGTACTGCGCGACCTGGTGATGCCGGCGACCATGAAGCTGATCAACCCGGAGAAGACGGCCTGGCAGTTCGACCACCACATCGACTGGGACGCGAAGGCAGTCCCGCTCACGTAAACATGAGGCGGGGGGCCTGGTGCCGTATGCGCCTCACGGTTGTCTGGGGGATTCTTCGTCAGGTGCGGCTCGCTGCCGACTCCGGCTCGGAGAGGGGCGCTGCCGCGCGGCGGGGGAGGAGCAGCGGGGTCGCCAGCAGCAGCACGCCGGCCAGGCCGATGGCCGTACGGGGGCCGAGCAGGCTGCCCAGCACGCCCCAGGCGGCCGTCAGGAGTGCGGTCGAGGCCTTGGTGGTCACCGCCCAGGCGGACAGCGTGCGGGCGACCCGGTCGGTCGCGGTGCGCTCGAGGCGGTAGGTGGCGTAGACGGGATTGAAGACCCCGCAGCAGAAGATGAGCCCGAGCTCGACGCCCATCACCAGCAGCAGCCCTCCGGTGCCCGGCCCGAGGAAGGCCAGCCCGATGGGCCAGAGCGCGCGCAGCGCCCCGGCCACGACCAGGACCTGGCGCTGCCCGAACCGGGTGACGAGCGGTCGGGCCAGCCGCGAACCGAGCAGCCCGCCGATCGAGGGCGCGGCGAAGGCGAGGCCGTACTGCCACGGTTCGAACCCGAGTCGGCCGAGCATCAGGACGGCCAGCAGCGGCTGGGCGGCCATCACCAGGCCGTTGAACAAGGCGGTGTTGAAGAGCAGCGGACGCAGCGTGGCGTCGGCGAGGATGTACCGCCAGCCGTCGAGTAGGTCCCCGGCCCGCATGCGCGCGGCCTCCCGGCGCTCCGGCCGCGGCTCGTGCCCGCCCATCGCGCGGATGCCCAAGGCCGAGAGCAGGTAGCTGACCGCGTCGGCCACCACCGTCGCCACCGGACCGAGCAGCCCGATCGCCGCGCCGCCCAGCGGCGGTCCGATGATCGTGGTCGTCCAGGCCGTGGACTCGAATCGGGCGTTGGCGACGAGCAGGTCCTCGGCCGGCAGCAGCGTCTTCAGATACGCGCCGGAGGCGGCGCGGAAGGTGATGTCGCCCGCCGCGACGACGGCCGAGACCAGCAGGAGCTGCAGGAAGGTGAGCACGCCGAGCGCGAACGCGGTGGGGATGGTCAGCAGCGCGGCGCACCGCACCAGGTCCATCGCGATCAGCACCCGCCGCTTGCGGCGGAACTCCACCCACGGGCCGAGCGGCACCGCCACGGCCGCGCCCACCGCAGCCCCCACGGAGGCCAGCGCGGCGACCTCGGCCGAACCGGCGTGCAGCACCTGGATGGCGATCAGCGGGAACGCGCCGTAGGCGAGCCAGGTACCGAGCGCGCTGGTCCCGTACGCTCCCCAGAGCCACCCGAACCGCCGCCCCAGCCGATGTCCGAGCAGATGTCCCCGTCGGTTCCCGCTTCTCATGCCCCACGCCCCCGCCACTCACCCGCACAACCGATTCGCGATCGGAAGCATCAAAGCGGGCACCATACCCGGAGATCAAACAACCACGGGGCCGTCAGCCACAACCATTCGTTGTGGCCGTAGGGTGGCGGCATGGACCACGACACCGTCCGGACCTTCGTCGCCGCCGCCGACGCGGGGCAGTTCCAGGAGGCCGCCGTCGAGCTGGCGGTCACCCAGCAGGCTGTCTCCAAGCGCATCGCCGCGCTGGAGCGCAACCTCGGCGTGCGGCTGTTCACCCGCACGGCGCGCGGCGCCGAGCTCACCATCGACGGGCAGGCGTTCCTGCCCCACGCGCGCGAGCTGCTTCGCGTCGCCGAGCGCGCGGTCGCGTCCGTGCGCCCCGGCCGCCGTCCGCTGCGCGTCGACGTGATCGCCTCGCGCGTCGCGCCGTCCGGCCTGATGCGCGGCTTCCACCGCGCACACCCCGACATCGAGCTCGACGTGGTGATGCTGTTCGACATCGAGACGGCCATCGCCGCCCTGCGGTCCGGTGCGATCGACGCGTCCTTCCGCGCCGTCGCCGTCCCCGGCCGGCCTCTTCCCGAGGACATCGAGTCCGTCCGGGTGCTCGACGAGCCGCTCCAGCTCCTCACCGGCCCCGCCCACACGCTGGCGGGCGCCCGGTCGGTGACCGTCGCCCAGCTCGCCGGGCACCGGATCTGGATGCCCGGCGTCGTCCCCGGTACCGAGTGGGCCGCCTACTACGACGACCTCGTCGCCGCGTTCGGTCTCACCATCGAGGCGACCGGCCCCAACTTCGGCTCCGACGCGCTCCTCGACACCATCGCCGACACCCCGGCCCTGGCCACCTTCATGGGCGAGCAGACCCGCCTCGTCTGGCCCGCCGACCACGGCCTGCGCCGCATCCCGGTGACCGACCCGACGCCCGTCTATCCGCACTCGCTCCTCTGGCACCGCGACAACCCCCACCCGGCGCTGGCCACCCTCCGCGCGCACCTCGCCGCCAGAGCGGCCGGCCACGACGCCGCCGGGACCTGGGCGCCGGACTGGGTGATTCCGCGCTGAACGCCGCCGCGGGCCCGCAATCAGCGCGACCGGTTCGGTAAGCCGCCGTACGAACTCCTCGGCGGGCTCCTGACCGAGCTGCGCGACCCGAACGCTGTCAAGCGGACCGGACCTCGCGCTCGCCCAGCCGACGGGCCCGGGCCCGGTCGCAAAGCCAGGCACCCGTCCCCACCAGCACCGCCGCTCCCACCCCGTACAGGGGCAGCCACAGGGTCGTGGTGGCCGCGAGGCACTCGGCGACGGCCCTACGGCCCTGGATGTCCTGCGTGAACGCCAGGGCCGTGCCGTCACGGCCGGCCAGGTTACCGAGCGCGGCCTCCACCTGGAGGGCCTGGTACCTGCCCAGCAGCTCGCAGTCGCCGCGCGAGCCCGGCATCGGGAACAGCCAGGCCTGGCGCTGCAGCAGGGGGGCGAGTGCGACTGCCACGCAGAGGCCGATGACCAGCGCGTACGCGACGAGGCCGCGCATGTAGGCCGAGCGGATGTCGGGCGTCCACTGCGCCCGTCGCTGGAAGGCGAGCATCACCGCGAGGAGCGTTACCCCGATGAACGTGGCGAACCACTGCCACGAGCCCTGGGCGAGCGCGAACGTCAGCACTGCGGCGAGTCCGATGCCGATGACACCAGGGGCGGGAATGTCACTGCCCGCCGAGTCGGATGCCGGCCTCGGGGTCACTCGGGGGCTGGGATCACTCACGGGCCTCTCCTGCCGCGGGAGGCATCAGCATCCGCCGCGGGGCACCGCAGAGCTGGGCGCCATGCCGCACGGGCCGGGCTTCCCGCCCGGATGGCCCGCGTGTCACAGCCGCCAGTACGTACCCGCACGGGAATCGACGTGCACCACGTGTCGGCCGACGCGCACCACGTGGTGGTCCGGACCGGACCAGGAGCCGGTGGCACCCTCGGCGCCGGACATCGGGGTCCAGATCTCCAGGAAGGTACTGCCGTCCGGGTTGGTGCCCCGCTCGACGAGATCCGTACCCTCCCGCCGGAAGGTGCCGGTGTCTTCGCCGGGCTCGCCCGTGAGGTGGTGGAAGCGGACCCGGGAGCCGTCGAAAGACGTCGTACCGGCGAAACCCCGGCTGTCGGCGTAGTACGGGCCGGCCTGCAGCCACACCGCTTCACGTTCCTCGAGAAGGGGTCCGCCGTTGCGGCTGATGCCGCGCCGCAGCCAGGCGCCGTGCTCGGGCACCGGGACGCCAGGGCCGGGGCCGTCCGGAAAGCGGTCCGCCGGCCCCCGCTCCGGCTCAGGCGCGGTACGGCCCCCGGCGGCATGCGCGGTCGTCCGGTGGAGGCTGCGGGTGAGTGGCACGGTCATGGGGTTCGGCCCATCTTGCTCGACGAAGACGCTGCCGCGGTGCGGACAGCGGGCGGCGCTGCTCGTGCAGCACCGCGCGCGTCGTCGTGCGTAACCGGGTACGGCGCGTCTCGTCCGGGGCCGTGCATCCGGCCGCCGGACAACCTAGCAATGGAGGCGGCGGGCCGGGGCCCGGCCCGCGGTGACGTTCCTCACCCGCTTCCGGCCCTCGTGCATGGCCTCCGTTCAGGCACATCGACTCCGCGAGCCGAAACGGGGCACCCGCCTGCTTGGGTGATCGGCTACGTTGACCCCGGGTTGACCCCAACCCCTGGTAGGGGCTGTCTACTTGCATCAGCCCAGGGAAGGAAGATTCGCCATGCCCACCAAGAGGCTGCAGATACCCACCACCGAGGGCCGGGCCGATGCCTTCGCCGCCTTACCCGCCCGTGGCGAGCGGCACCCGGGGGTACTGCTGTACATGGACGCCATCGGCGTGCGGCCCGTGTTGGAGGAAATGGCCCGCACACTGTCCGAGCACGGTTACTACGTGCTCGTCCCCAACCTCTACTACCGGCACGGCCCGGCACCGGTGATCGAACTTCCCGCGTACCTGACGAAAGAGATACGGCCCGCGGTCTTCGCCCAACTGATGCCCTTGATCGAGGCGCACACCACCGAACGTGCCCTGCGCGACGCCGACGCCTTCCTCAGGTTCCTCACCACCCGGCCCGAGGTCAGCCCCGGACCGGTCGCCGTGATCGGCTACTGCATGGGCGCCGTCCTGGCGATGCGCACCGCAGCAGCCCACCCCGACCAGGTGGCGGCCGTCGCCGGATTCCACCCCGGCCCCTTGGTCACCGACGCGCCCGGCAGCCCGCACCGCCAAGTCCCCAAGCTGACCGCCCAAGTCCACCTCGGCCTGGCCGAAAACGACATGACGCCCGAAGCCATCAGCGAGCTCGACCAGGCCCTGGACGCCGCAGGCGTCGGCTACACCTCCGAGGTCTACCCCGGCACCGTCCACGGCTTCACCATGGCCGACACCGACGCCTTCAACCCCTCGGCGCTACAGCGCCACTGGGACCGCCTGCTGCCCCTCCTCGATCGCACCCTGGGCCGGCGCTGAGGCTCCGCGCACCGTACGGGGGCCGTTCAGCACACGCCGTGCTCGGGGAGGATCCAGCCGCGGTAGCGCTCCCGCCGCTCCTCGGCCACCGCCCCCGTTTCCCCGTGGGTGAGTCGACGCAGCAGCCGGGCCGCGCCTTCGGTGCCCGCCTCGACCTCCGTGCGCAGTTCGCCGACGAGGCGGTGCGCGAAGAGGAGGTGGGCCAGCTGCTCGGGGGCCCACCACGCGGAGGGGGGCCCGCCGCTGGCGATCAGGTTTCGCAGCAGGTCGAGGGCCTCGTGCAGCCGCCCGTGGTCGGCGAGCAGCTCCGTCAGGTGCTGTGCGGCCGGTACGCTCCCGCCGTCCGCCAGGGGCTTGACGATCTCCAGGGCTCGGTCCAGGTGTCCCTGCCGGGCGAGGAGCCGCGTCCAGCGGGCGACCGCGCGCCACATGCCGGTCGCCGCCAGGCCGGGCAGTTCGTCCAGCGGGCAGTGCTCCGCCCACTGTTCGCGGAGGTTGGGATCCCGGGCCGCGGCCGCGCGCAGGTGGTCGACGGCCTCCTCCTCGCGGCCATGTGCGAGGAGGATCTCGGCCAGCATCTTGCAGGCGTTGCTGTAGCCGGCCTCGACGAAGGGGCGCAGCACGGCGAGGGCCTCCTCGACGCGGTCCTCTTCCACCAACAGCTCGACCACCCGGTCGGCGGCCCCCCGCTCGGTGTGGACGTACGGCATGTAGAGCGCGATCGCCTCGCGGCGCCGGCCGCGCCGGGCCAGCAGCTCGGCCAGTCGTCCGGTCGAGTTCACCTGCCCGGCCGCCGCCCGGGCCCGTAGCGCTTCCTCGTCACCGAGCTCCGCCAGGAGGTCGGCCAGGTGACCGTCGGCGAAACGGTTGCCGTCGGCCGCCCACCGCCTCGCCACCTCGACCGCCTCGTCCGGGCGTCCCACGCGTACCAGCAGCTTCATCAGTTCCGGCTTCTCGCCCTGTGCCCCGAGTACCTCGATCGCCTCCTGCGCCCGGCCCCGGCCGGCGAGGAGCCCGGCCCACCGGGCCGTGGCCCGCGCCCTGCCGGGGTGCCAGTCCGCGTGCACCGTCGGCCGCAACACCTCGATCGCCTCCTCGATCCGGTCCTCCCGCAGGAGCGCCTCGGCCAAGGCTTCGGTGGCGCCGTGGAGGTCGTGGTCGCCGTGGTCGGCCAGCCGCCTGTGGAAGGCGGCGGCCTGCGGGTACCGCATCCGCAGGCCGGCGGCGCGGGCGAGGCGTTCGAGGTCGTCCGGGGCATGGCAGTGCTCGCTCAGGGCCCGCCACACCGCGTCGTCGGGGCAGACCGTACGACGGGTCTCACGCGCCCGCTGGAGGAGGTAGTCGGCGGCGACGTACCCGGTGGTGACCTCCATGTCCCCGTCGGCGCAGGGCATCAGGGCTGGAGCGACGCCGCGCAGGGGGGCCGTGGCGTAGTCGATGGAGCTGCGCAGCCAGTCGCGCGGGGCGACGCCCCGCCGGCCCTTCAGGTACGCGCGCACGGCGGCCCGCAGGAACTCCTCCGACACCGGACCGTGCACGCCCAGACGGCGGGCGTCGACCGCGGCGGTGATGACGTGTTCGGCGTAGGGGTCCGGCGCGCACTCCCACCGGCGTACGAGATCGGGTGCCGCCGCGAGGACTTGCGTGAATCCCGTGTCCGGACTGTCGAGCGCGGCACGCACCCACCGGTCCTCGTGCGCCCGCTCCCGGGCGCGGGCGGTCTCGGAGGCGGTGAACGCGCCGGCGACGTCGAAGACGACGGCCAGTTCGAGCAGCCTGCGGTCCTCGTCCCCCCGGCTGTCCCCCTCGCGGCGCGGAGCGAGGACGCGGGCCTGGTACTCGGTCGTCCACATGGTTCCCACGATCACCGTGCCGCGGTGGAGCAGGGTCCGTACGGTGCCCTCCGTCAGGGCGTCCGCGGTACCGAGGTGGACCTGCAGCTCGTCCAGCCACAGCACCGTCCGGGGTGTCGGCGCCGCCGCCAGCTCACGGATCGCGTCGGTGCTCGCGGGGTGCACCAGCCACCACTCGGGCAGCACCTCCAGGACGGCCTCATAGAGCGTGCGCGTCTTCCCCACGCACGACCGGCCGTTGAGGAGCAGGAAGCCGCCGTCCTTCGCGGCGGTCGCCAGGGCCTCGCGCAGGCCGTCGTCGAGATCTCGTGGTACGTAGCCGGCGGGCTCGTCGGGGGCCCCCTCGAACACGATCGGGGCGCGTACCCCGAGCCGGCGCGGCAGGGCTTCGCGGACCCGGACGGCGCCCGGGGGAGCGGACCGACGGCCGGGGAGCGCCCGTTCGCGGGCGGCCATCCACGGGCGGATGCCGGCAGGGAGGACCCCGCACACCGCCAGGTAGGTCAGGAGACGCTCCGGGGGCGGAACCGTCTCGCCCGTGGCGTAGGCGTGCGCCGAGCCCTTCGACAGCGTTCCGTACGGCCCCCCTTTCGCAAGCCGGCCGGCCCTCTCCGCCATCTCGGCGTAGGACAAGCCCGCGCGCAGACGCAGTTCCTCCAGGTGCTCGGCCAGCAGCCGTGGGGTGGTCACCCCGGACGGATCGATCCCGTGGACATCCGGTGAACGGGTCATCCACACGTCTCCCTCGTGTGCTGTCTTCGCCGGTCAGGTACGTACGGACGGGGGCCGTCGCGTTCAGCCCCGTCCATTTCCGTTGCCGGACGGCCTTCCCGGCCCCTGCAATCAGGGGGTCCACCGAGCGTATTTCGCCGCTCGCCCAGCGTCAGGAGATTGCGCATGCACTGGTCGGATCTGACCCAGGCCGCCGGGGGTCTGCTCGCCCTCGTCTCGGCGCTCGTCGAACTGACGACCGTGATCACGACGCGGAGGAATGCGGGGGCAGCCACGGGCACGACTCCGCCGGAGCGCGGGGCCGGGGACGAGGCGCAGGAGCCCGACGCATGAGCGCGCTACGACCCCCGGGCTGGTCGCGCTCGTTCTCCGCGCGCTCCTGGGAGCACCACCGCGAGTGGCCCGCAGGCGCGCATGAAATCGAGGTTCTGAAGCATGCGCGGCGTATGGAATGCGTGGTGTACGAGGAACGGTCGGGCCGGTCGGAGACGGTGGAGTGCGGCCTTGACGACGAGGCCTGCCGACAGGTGCTGAAGCGGTTGCGCGGGCTCAGCGACGGCGAATTCGGCTGGGTGCGACTGGTCGACCCGGCCGAGGCGGAGCTGGTGCAGTTGGCCGCGGAGCTCGGCCTGCACCCCCTGGCAGTCGAGGACGCGGTTCAGGCGCGCCAGCGGCCGAAGCGGGAGCGCTTCGGCGACGTACTGGCCGTCGCGTTGAAGACCCTCTGGTACATCGATGAGAAAGCGGCGGTGGAGACAGGCGAGTTGATGCTCTTCGTCGGGCCCCGCTACGTACTCACCGTCCGTCACGGCGAGGTGGACCCGGCAGCCGAGGCGGCCCGCCGGCTGGAAGCCGACCCGTCCATGCTGCGCTTGGGCCCGCTCTCGGTTCTGCACGCGGTCCTGGACGTCGTCGTCGACGCCTACGGCGAGGCCGCCGAGACGGTCCGCGCCGCGCTCAACCGGCTGGAGGACCGCGTCTTCTCGTCCTCCCGCGTCGATCACACCGAGGACATCTACTCCCTGAAACGAGAGGTCCGCGAGTTCCGGGACGCCGTACAACCGCTGGTCCCGGTCCTGCCCGGCCTTCTGAGCGGGCTGAGCGAGGAGGACCGCCCATCGAAGGTCCTGCCCTACTTCCGGGACGTGGCCGATCACCTGCACCGCACCGACACCGAGGTGCGGACACTCGACGAACTGCTCAACTCGGTCCTCGACGCCCAGCAAGCCCGGGTGGGCACCTGGCAGAACGACGACATGCGGCGCATCTCCGCCTGGGCTGCCATCTTCGCGATCCCCACCATGGTCGCCGGCGTCTACGGGATGAACTTCGAGCACATGCCGGAACTCGGCTGGAGCTACGGCTACCCGTTCGCCGTCGGCCTCATGGCGATGGCGTCGGGCTTCCTGTACCGCTCCTTCCGCCGCAACGGCTGGCTCTAGAAACCGGAGGGACCTTGTTTCCGCGTGCCGTACGGGCATGAGTGGCGCAGGGGTGGAAAGCCGCCTGGTATGAGACCCCCATCGAACGCACCGAACTCACCGAAGTCACCGCCCCCACCGAACCGAGCCCATGGCACCGACGGTGAGCGCGCCGACACCGAGCGGAACGCCGTCGCGGGCCCGAGCGAGCTGGTCGAGGAGCGGGCCCCGGATCACCCCACCGACCTGCCCGCACGCTCCTGGAGGGCGGTACTGCGCGGCACGGTCAAGGAATTCCAAAACGACGAGCTGGCCGACCGCGCGGCGGCCCTGACCTACTACGCGGTACTCGCGCTCTTCCCCGCCCTCCTGGTCCTCGTGTCCCTGCTGGGCCTGGCCGGCAAGTCGACGACCGAGCGGCTGTTGGACAACCTGCAGCAGCTGACTCCCGGCTCCGCCCGGGACGTGATCAGAGACGCGGTCGAGCAGTTGCAGGGCCACAGCGGCGTCGGGTCGCTGATGGCGATCGTCGGTCTCGTCGTGGCGCTGTGGTCCGCCTCCGGCTACGTGGCCGCGTTCATCCGCTCCGCGAACGCCGTCTACGACATGCCCGAGGGCCGCCCGGTGTGGAAAGTGCTGCCGCTGCGCCTGGCGCTCACCGTCGCGCTGATGCTCCTCGCTTGTGCCAGCGCGCTGATCGTCGTCTTCACCGGAGGACTGGCGCGGCAGGCGGGCGCCGCCCTCGGGGTCGGCGACAGCGCTCTGACGGTGTGGTCGATCGCGAAATGGCCGGTCCTGGTGCTCCTCGTCACGATCATGATCGCGCTCCTGTACTGGGCGTCGCCGAACGCCAAGGGCCGTGGATTCAGGTGGGTGACACCGGGCAGCTTCCTGGCCCTCGCCATCTGGATGATCGCCTCGGCCGGCTTCGCCTTCTACGTGGCGAACTTCGCTTCCTACAACAAGACGTACGGCACGGTCGCCGGCGTGATCGTCTTCCTGGTCTGGCTGTGGATCACCAACCTCGCGATCCTCCTCGGACTGGAGTTCGATGCGGAGTTGGCCCGCCAGCGGGCGATAGCGGGAGGTCTGCCCGAGGACGAGGAGCCCTATGTCCGGCCCCGCGAAACCCGCGCGTGGAGCGACCAGGACCGCCGCCGCATGGAGCAGTGATCGCGTACGGGCCGCTCGGCCGGCAAGAACGAACGGAACGAACGGCTCCAGCGCCCCCGGCTGTCTGCCCGCGGCCTGGGTGCTCGGCCGATTACTGGGTAGGCGCGCCAGCACAACGGCATGAGTACCGTCGAAGGGAGACTCCGCATGAGCACGGTAGAGCGGCAGACCCACAGCTCCGATGAATCCGTGAGCGTGCTGGTCTCGCGCGCTTCCCAGCAGATTTCGGAGCTGGTTCGCGAGGAGATGCAGCTGGCCCGGGCAGAAATGACGCAGAAGGGCAAACGCTTCGGGAAGGGCGGGGGCCTGGTCGGCGCGGGGGGCCTGCTCGGAATCCTGGCAGCTCAGGCCTTGATCGCAACCTGTATCGCAGCTCTCGCGCTGATCCTCCCGGTGTGGGCATCGGCCCTGATCGTCACGGTGGTGCTGGCTGTGGTTGCCGCGGTGACTGCCATGGCCGGGAAGAAGCAGATCGCTGATGCCGGCGCCCCCGTCCCGGAGCGGACCATCGACAGCGTCAAGGCCGACCTGGCCGAAATCAAGGAGAAGGCGCACCGATGACCAACGAACCCCGAACCAATGTCGGCACTCCCACCCCCGACGAGCTGCGCGAGCAGGTCGAGCGCACCCGCGATGAACTCGGGCAGACCGTCGAGGCGCTGGCGGGCAAGGCCGACGTCAAGGCACAGGCGAAGGAGAAGGCGGCCGCTGTCAGAGAACAGGCCGCCGAGAAGACCGCCCAGGTCACCGACCAGATCCGCGGGAAGACCCGGCATGCCGCGCAGCTGGTGAAGGACACGACACCCGATCCGGTTCTCGACGGGGCCGGCCAGGTCGCGAGCATGGCCCGGGCCAACCGCAAGCTGCTGCTCGTGGCCGGCGCTGCTCTGGTCGTCTTCCTGCTGGTGCGGCGCGGCCGCGGACGCCGATGAGAGCGTCCAAGGTCGTCTACAAGCCGGTCGGTCTTGCCCTCGGCGCCGTCAGCGGCATGATCGCGGGGGCCGCGTTCAAGCAGGTCTGGAAGATCGTCGAAGGTGAAGGGGACGCCCCCGGCGCCACGGACGAAGACCGACCTTGGGGGCAGATCCTGATCGCCGCAGCCATCCAGGGGGCGATCTTCGCCGTGGTCAAGGCCTCGGTCGAACGCTCGGGGGCCGTGGCCACCCGTCGTATGACGGGCACCTGGCCGGGCTGATCCGCCTCGATGATCGCTCCCGGCAACCCTCGCCGCCGGCGGAGGCGAGGGTTGCCGTACGGCTCAGCCGTAGGCGACCGTCACCTCGCGGAAGCCCAGGGAGCGCAGCAGCCCCTCCAGCATCGATGTGGTGTTCTTCTCGGCGCGCTCGGCGAGTCCACTGTCGCGGGCCGCCTCGTCGATGTGCTGCGCGGCGAGCTTCTGTACGGCCTGCTCACCGGCCGGGTTGTCCGTGAACAGATCGCCCAGCCGGTCCAGCAGGCCCCGCTGCTTCGACACCGCGTACGAGCGGTTCGGGTCCAGGGCCGCCGTCCCGAGCACCGCGTGCGGCAACCGGATCGAGGCCTTGGTGCGGTCGTCGTTCACGGTCACGTTGCGCTCGTCCAGGCCGCCCATCTCGACGTAGCCGCCGACCGTGCCGGCGCCCACGTACAGGGTTCGGGTCCCACGGATCGCGTCCGGCAGGAACGCCGCGTCCTTCTCCAGGTCCACGACCACCTGGAAATTGCCGAGGGCCGCCTCGTAACGGTCCATGTCCTGGATCGACTTGAGCAGCGCGGGACCGGTGCGGTCCCGGGTGTCCTCGCCGAAGAGGCCGCCGAATCCCGGAATCAGGCTGAAGCGCTCCACGAGCATGAACAGCACCACGACCACCGCCACACCGACGGCGATCCGCCGCCACCACGGGCGCCACGAGCCGCCCGGCCGAGCCGAAGAGGTTTCCATACTCCCCGGATACCCCGTGGACGCCGCTCCAGTACGACATCCTCACGCCCGGCCGCCCGGCGAAGGCCCTGGGCGCGCGGCGGAGCGGTCAGCGCTCCACGGCCTTGCCGGACACCAGACGGGAGACCTCGATCTCGGCCCACACGGCCTTCCCGGTCCCGTACGTGTCCGCGCCCCAGCGATCGGACAGGCGCTCCACGATGTACAGACCGCGGCCGCCCGGGATGCCGCGCTGCGGGGCCGGGTGGCGGGCGGGAAGAGTCGTCGTGCCGTCGCACACCTCGATGCGCAGGGCCGTCCCGCCGGCGGTGAGGACGAGTTCGTCGCAGCCGCCCGCGTGCAGGGACGCGTTGGTCAGCAGTTCGGACACCAGGAGCAGGGCGTCCTCGAAGGTCTCGGTTCCGTCCCAGCCCCAGTCCTGGAGGGCCTCGCGCGTGAAGTCGCGGCCCTTGGCCACAGGCCCGCGGGCACCCGTCAGTGCGAGCCGACGGCGCTGCCCCGCAGCGGGAAGGCCGGCACTCACTGGATCGCCCGCCCCCGGTTCCCTGGTCTCCACTGTGGTCCCACCCCCGCGTTCGCCCCTGAGCTCTGCTCCCGGCACCCGGCCCCCACGCGGCCGTTGCCGGTGTCCCGGGCCGGTCGGTGTGCCCTCTGGTGATCCGGGGCGCCGAAGCACGGTGGTGACAGTGTAAGGGACCCCCCGTGTCACGGAGTTGCCATGTGCAGCCGCAGGGTGAAGCCGCCGTCCGTGGCACGGACCTCGACCAGATCGCAGAGCTGGTGGATCATCCACAGTCCGCGGCCGCCCCGGGCCGAGGCCAGGGCCGGGCGGCGGCGCCCGGCCAGCGGGTCGGCCAGGCGGCCTCCATCGCGGATCTCCGCGACGACCTCCGATCCGGGGCCGGCGGCGGTCCACAGGCGCAGGGTGCCCTTCCCGCCCCCGTGGGCGAGGGAGTTGGCCGCCGCCTCGCTGACGGCCAGGACGAGGTCCCCGCGCCGCGCCGCGGTCAGGGCCGTCCCGCGCGCCCAGCGCTCGGCGTGCGCGCGCACCTCGGCCAGCTCTCCGCGGGAGTAGTCGAGCCGGAGCACCTCACCGCCGGGTTCGGGCAGGGGGTGATCGCAGTCCGCGGAGACCACGGAGGCGTCGGTGTACGCCTCGCTCAGCAGGTCCCGGCCGCCTTCGATGAGCGTCGGGTGCGTGCGCCGGGCATCGGCCACCACCGAGGACGCCAGCCCCCGTACGTCGTACGGGCACAGGATCGTGGCCGTCCGGCCGGTGAAGGCCGAGTTGATGAGGGCCTCGTGACGGGTGGCCTCCAGCACCTCGGCGGGGGAGCGGCCCGGCCAGATCGGCTCGCCGACGATCCGGGCCGCCCGGCCCGCGTGGCGGTCCGCGAAGTCCTGCAGGGCGGCCAGGATGCGGCCCGGGTTGCGCCCCAGCTCCGTCATGTCCGTCCAGACGACCTCCGTCCCGCTCGCGCCGAGGCTCTCACGCAGGGCGTCCAGGTGAGGGCCCGGCACGGCGACGAGGACCGGTTCGTCGGCCGACAGGGCGGCGCGTACGAAACCGCCCACGCCGGACACGTACTCGGCGAGGCCCTCGTAGAAGAGTGCGGGGTGAACGAAGGCTTCGGGACCGGTGGTCGCAGGAACAGTGATCATGCTGCGACCTCCAGCGCGGCGCATTCGTCCGGGAACATCTCCACTACCTTGCGGAGCGAGTAGGGCGGGTCGTGGAGCAGCAGTCGCCGCCCCTGCCCGCTCAGGGTGGCCGACGCCTCGACCAGGGCGGCGACCGCGGCCATGTCGAGGAAGGCCACGGCGGAGAGATCGAGATGGACGACGGGGTCGGGAAGCCCGGTCACGACGCCGATCGCGGCGGACAAGGCCTGCCGGGTGTCGAGATCGCCGCTGCCGCTCAGGCGCGCGCCGGGGCGGTCCGGCAGCGGCAGGGCGGTCAGTGTCGTCGTCATGCTCGTTCTCCTTCCCGTTTCTGTCCTCTCATACTGTACGGCCGCCTCCGCACCCTTCCCGGCGGGGTTGTCATGACCCTCGCCTACACCGCGAGCATGCCGGTGCGCAGCCGGGCCAGGGTCCGCGACAGGAGGCGTGACACCTGCATCTGGGAGATGCCCAGCTCGGCGCCGATCTCGGCCTGGGTCTTCTCCTGGCCGAAGCGCATCTGCAGGATGCGCCGGTCCCGCTCGTCCAGTTGCTCCAGCAGCGGAGCGAGGGTGTGGAAGTCCTCGAAGAGCTCGATGGCGGGGTCGACGTCACCGACGCGCTCCGCGAGCGGCCGGGCCGCCCGGCTCGTCGTGGACTGTACGTCGCTGTCCCCGCTGGCGGTGTCGAGGGAGCCGCTCGTGTAGCCGTTCGCGGCCACCAGCCCGTCGATGACCTCGTCCTCGGACAGTTCCAGGTGCTCGGCCACCTCCTTGACCGTCGGTGCCCGGCCCAGGACGTCGGTCAGGGCCTCCTGGGCCTTCGCCAGTTCCGTACGCAGTTCCTGCAGGCGGCGAGGGACGTGCACGGCCCAGGTGGTGTCGCGGAAGTAGCGCTTGATCTCCCCCGTGATGTAGGGGAGGGCGAGGGTGGAGAACTCGACCTCGCGTTCGAGGTCGTAGCGATCGATGGCCTTGATGAGACCGATGGTCCCCACCTGGATGATGTCGTCCATGTCGAGACTGCCGCCGAGCGCGCGGGTACGGAACCGGCGCGCGGCGAACTGCACGAGGGAGAGGTTCATCTCGATCAGGGTGTTGCGCGCGTACTGGTACTCGTGCGTCCCCTCCTCCAGGCTCTGCAGCCTCCGGAAGAAGAGCCGCGACAGCTCACGTGCGTCTGCGGGTGCCACCTCACGGGGGTTCTCCACCAGGAGCGGTTCCAGGTCCTGCGTCGGCGTTCCCGGGGCGCCTTGGACTTGCGCGCCTGTTGCACGAATGGGGCCTACAACGGTGGCCGAGCGAGACATGGCGGCCGCTCCCTCCCAGTTGGCTTACGGCTGTCCGGGCCCTTCTGCCCCGGCTCGGCGATGCTATGCACTTTCGTGGCGCCGGTTTTCCCCGTGCGGGTCCGGCCCGCCGGCCGGCCGGAAGCACGCGGTGATCGCCTTGCCTCGGTGGCAGGCGTGGACGTCGAGGGAATCGGCCAGGGCGTCGACGATGCCCAGCCCGCGACCGGACGTGGCGCTCGCGTCGGCGTCGGGTTCGCGCGGGGTGGGCAGCTGCGGATCGGTGTCCGCCACGCTCACGTGGAGGCAGCGGCCGTCCCACGTCAGCACCAGATGGGCGGTGCCGAGCGCGTGACGGTGCGCGTTGGTGACGAGTTCGGAGACGCAGAGCAGTACGGAGTACACGGTGTCCGGCGCCGAACTGGTCCACTGCAGTGACGCCAGATGCCCCGCAGTCCACTGCCGCGCTGCCCGCACGCCCTGCGCGATCGGAAACGAACGTGCCCAGCCCACCGCCTTGACCGCCAAGGTCCTCACCCCGTCTCTTCCGTCGTGCCGTGTGTCCCCCCTCGTGTACCCGGAGTCGGCGGCGGCACCCGGGGTTTGGCCGAGCACGGTGCGCGAAGGCGGGTTCGGGCCCGTTGACGGTCTGGTGGGCGAAGGCTGCCGCCCGGGGGATTAGCCTGTCGGGGGAACGCTCGAGGCTTTCGGGTACGGCCTGGTCATAGGGAGATGGGGGCAGGGATGGTCGAGCCGGCGGTTGCGGCGACGGGCGCGAAGAATTCGGGGGCGGTGGGGGAGCCGGAGCTCCGGCAGCTCCTGGCCGGCCTGACGGCAGTACGGGACGGTGACTTCGGCACCCGTCTGCCGGACGAGGCCGACGGGCTGCTGGGGGAGATCGCCACCGTCTTCAACGGGATGGTCGATCAGCTCTCCTTGTTCACCTCGGAGGTGACCCGTGTCGCCCGCGAGGTCGGCACCGAGGGCACCCTGGGCGGCCAGGCCGTCGTTCCCGGCGTGTCCGGAACGTGGGCCGACCTGACGGACTCCGTCAACGCCATGGCCGGCAACCTCACCACGCAGGTCCGCGACATCGCCCAAGTGGCCACCGCCGTGGCGCGCGGCGATCTCTCACAGAAGATCGACGTGGCGGCCCGGGGCGAGATCCTGGAGCTGAAGGACACCGTCAACACGATGGTCGACCAGCTCTCGTCCTTCGCGGACGAGGTGACCCGTGTGGCTCGCGAGGTCGGCAGCGAGGGACGGCTCGGCGGCCAGGCGGAGGTGCCCGGCGTGGCCGGCGTATGGCGCGACCTGACCGACTCCGTGAACTTCATGGCCGGCAACCTGACCGACCAGGTCCGCAACATCGCCCAGGTGACGACGGCCGTCGCCAAGGGCGACCTGTCGCAGAAGATCGCCGTCGATGCCCGGGGCGAGATCCTGGAGCTGAAGAACACCATCAACACGATGGTCGACCAGCTCTCCGCCTTCGCGGACGAGGTCACCCGCATGGCCCGGGAGGTGGGCACCGACGGCCGGCTCGGCGGGCAGGCGGACGTGA
>NZ_JBHWVJ010000031.1:24222-49579 GCF_042736725.1 Streptomyces sp. NPDC060028
GAAGGGGGTGTCGGGCACCTGGCGGGACCTGACCGACTCGGTGAACTTCATGGCCGGCAACCTCACCGCGCAGGTCCGTTCCATCGCCGAGGTCGCCACCGCGGTGGCGCAGGGTGACCTCTCGCAGAAGATCCGGGTCGATGCCCGGGGCGAGATCCTGGAGCTGAAGACGACCATCAACACGATGGTCGACCAGCTCTCCGCCTTCGCCGACGAGGTCACCAGGGTCGCCCGGGAGGTGGGCACCGACGGCCGGCTCGGCGGGCAGGCGGACGTGAAGGGGGTGTCGGGCACCTGGCGGGACCTGACCGACTCGGTGAACTTCATGGCCGACAACCTCACCGCGCAGGTCCGTTCCATCGCCGAGGTCACCACCGCGGTGGCGCAGGGTGACCTCTCGCAGAAGATCCGGGTCGACGCCCGGGGCGAGATCCTGGAGCTGAAGGAGACCATCAACACGATGGTCGACCAGCTCTCCGCCTTCGCCGACGAGGTCACCCGCGTGGCCCGCGAGGTGGGCACCGAGGGCAACCTGGGAGGCCAGGCGACCGTCCGGGGCGTGTCGGGCACCTGGAAGGACCTGACGGACAACGTCAACGTGATGGCGTCGAACCTGACCGGCCAGGTGCGCTCCATCGCCCAGGTGGCGACGGCGGTGGCCCGCGGCGACCTCTCGCAGAAGATCACCGTGGAGGCCAAGGGCGAGGTCGCGGCCCTGGCCGGGGTCATCAACACGATGGTGGACACCCTGTCCGCCTTCGCCGACGAGGTCACCCGTGTCGCGCGCGAGGTCGGTACCGAGGGCCGGCTCGGCGGCCAGGCCCGGGTCCCCAACGTCGCCGGGACCTGGAAGGACCTCACCGACAACGTCAACTCCATGGCGAACAACCTGACCGGCCAGGTCCGCAACATCGCCCTCGTCACCACGGCGGTGGCCAACGGCGACCTCTCCAAGAAGATCGACGTCGACGCCCGGGGCGAGATCCTCGAACTCAAGACGACCATCAACACGATGGTCGACCAGTTGTCCTCCTTCGCCGCCGAGGTGACCCGCGTGGCCCGTGAGGTGGGCAGTGAGGGACGGCTCGGCGGCCAGGCCGAGGTCGAGGGCGTCTCCGGCACCTGGAAGCGCCTCACCGAGAACGTCAACGAGCTCGCCGGGAACCTGACCCGTCAGGTCCGCGCCATCGCCGAGGTCGCCAGCGCGGTCGCCGAGGGCGACCTCACCCGGTCGATCACGGTGGACGCCTCCGGCGAGGTCGCCGAGCTCAAGGACAACATCAACTCCATGGTCGGCTCGCTGCGCGAGACGACCCGGGCCAACCAGGAACAGGACTGGCTCAAGTCGAACCTGGCCCGGATCTCCGGCCTGATGCAGGGGCATCGCGATCTCGCCGCCGTCGCGGAACGCGTCATGGACGAACTGACCCCCCTGGTCGACGCCAGCTACGGAGCCTTCTACCTCGCCGACGAGATCGACGGCGCGACGTGGCTCACCCTGATCGGGTCGTTCGGGCGGCCCGCCGACAGCCCCACCGCACCCCTGCGGGTACGGAACGGGGAGACCCTCGTGGGGCAGGCGGCCCGCAGCCGCCGCATCCTCACCACCGGCAACGTGCCGCCCGGCTACCTGATCTCCTCCGGGCTGGGCGGGGCCGCTCCGGCCAACCTCATCGTGCTGCCCATCCTCGTCGAGGAGCAGGTCCTCGGGGTCATCGAGCTCGCCTCCTTCAACTCCTTCACCCCCGTCCACCGCGACTTCCTCGGACGCCTGATGGAAACGGTCGGTGTCAACGTCAGCACCATCGTCGCCAACGTCCGCACGGACGAACTGCTCGGCGAGTCCCAGCGTCTGACGGGTGAACTGCAGGCCCGCTCCGAGCAGTTGCAGGTCCAGCAGGACGAACTCCAGAGGTCCAACGCCGAGCTGGAGGAGAAGGCCGCCCTCCTCGCCACGCAGAACCGCGACATCGAGACGAAGAACCTGGAGATCGAGCAGGCGCGCCAGGAACTGGAGGACCGGGCCCAGCAACTGTCCCTGGCCTCGAAGTACAAGTCGGAGTTCCTGGCCAACATGAGCCACGAGCTGCGCACCCCGCTCAACAGCCTGCTCATCCTGGCCCAGCTCCTGTCCCAGAATCCGTCCCGCAACCTCACCCCCAAGCAGGTCGAGTACGCGGGCATCATCCACTCGGCGGGCTCCGACCTCCTCCAGCTCATCAACGACATCCTCGACCTGTCGAAGGTCGAGGCGGGCAAGATGGACGTCAACCTGGAGCGGGTGTCGCTCAAGCGGCTCCTCGACTACGTGGAAGCCTCCTTCCGGCCCCTGACGACCCAAAAGGGCCTCGAGTTCCAGATCACGACCTCGGCCGGGGTACCGCTGGAACTGATCACCGACGACGCCCGGCTGCAGCAGATCCTGCGCAACCTGCTCTCCAACGCGGTGAAGTTCACCGAACGCGGCCGGGTCCAGGTGCGGATCGCGCCCGCGAACGCGGCGGAGCTCCCCGCGGAGCTGACCCGGGCCGGTGCGGTGGTGGCCTTCGAGGTCATCGACACGGGCATCGGGATCCCCGAGGAGCAACTGGAGGTCATCTTCGCCGCGTTCCAGCAGGCCGACGGCACGACCAGCCGCAAGTACGGCGGCACCGGCCTGGGTCTGTCCATCACCCGCGAGATCGCCCGGCTCCTCGGCGGCGTGGTCACGGCCACCAGCACGCCAGGCACGGGATCGAGGTTCACGCTGTACCTGCCGGTATCGCGCCCCGACGCCACCGACCGGGACGTGGAGGCCCCCGCGGCGCAGGAAACCGCCGCCGGCGGCCGGCCGGGCGACGGCCGCGGCGACGGGCCGCAGGAGCGCCACCCCCGGCGGCTCCTGGTGATCGAGGAGCGCAGCAACGGTCTCCTCAGCCTCGTCGCCGAGAGCGCCGCCGCCGATCTGGTCGCGGGACGAGTGACCGCGGGCCCGTCGGGACAGGTCGAGGTCCTCACCGCCACGACCGCCGCGGACGCGGCCGCCGTCCTCGCACAGGCCCCGTTCCACTGCGTGGTCCTCGAACTGGGCTCCAACGGAGAGGCCCTGAGCTTCCTCCAGGCCCTCGCGGGAGACACGGCCCTGGCCGCCCTGCCGGTGCTCGCCCACGACAACCGGCGCATGACCGGGGAGCAGCAGGAGCAGATCGCCCGGTACGCGACCGGCCGGCCCTTGGAAGTGCTCTCCAGCCTGGACGAACTCCGCGAACGGATCACCCTGCACCTGTCGGTCGACCGCCTCGGGGACGTCCTGCCCCTCGTACGGCCGGAAGCCGAAGTCGCCGCGGCTGAACACCCCTACGTCGACGCCAGCCTCGCGGACAGGTCCGTCCTGGTCGTTGACGACGATCCGCGCAACCTGTACGCGATCAGCGGCATTCTCGAACTCCACGGCATCCGGGTCCTGCACGCCGAGAACGGCCGCAAGGGCATCGAGACCCTTATGAGCACCCCGGGCGTCGACCTGATCCTGATGGACGTCATGATGCCCGAACTGGACGGGTACGCGGCGACCGCCGAGATCAGGAACATGCCCCGGTACGCCGACCTGCCGATCATCTCGGTCACCGCCAAGGCCATGCCCGGCGACCGCGAGAAGAGCATCGCCTCCGGATCGAGCGACTACGTCACCAAGCCCGTCGACGCGAACGACCTGATCGCCCGCATCCGCCAGTGGCTCCTTCCCGTCCCCGCCGCGCGTACGGACGAGGCCGAGGTCCGGTGAACGACGCACACGACGAGCCCGGGGCGCCCCAGCCCCCGACCCCCGCGCGGGCCCGCAGCCGGGGGCCGGAGGTCCCGGCCGCGCGCCGGACGGCAGCGCAGGTGACGCACCGCACCGCGGAGGCGGGCGACGTGGGACGGCTCGCCGCCACCGTGGAGCGGCTGCGCCAGGAAGCCCTGGACGCCCAGTGGGCCGCCGACGGGCGTGCGCTGATCGAAATGGCCAAGGGCATCTTCGTGGGGCGGCTGGGGTGCGGGCCCGCCGAAGCCTCCCGGCAGCTGACCAAGCTGGCCGAGCAGTCGGGCGTCACCGTGCTGGCCCTGGCGGTCGATGTCATCAACCAGGCCGCGCGCGACCACGTGAGCGAGATCGCGGAGCAGTTCCTCAGGTCCGCCGGCGGCGAGCCCTGCGACCCGGACGAACCCGCCCCCGCCGTCCGGCTGCGAGCGGCCGAGAGCCGCGCGCTGGCGGCGACCGACTCCCAGGCCGTCGCGACCGCCCTGCTGGAGAACGCGCTCGGACCGCTGGGCGCCTGCGGGGTCGCGATCTGGCTGGTGGGCGCGGACTCCTCGCTCACCCTGGTCGGCCAGGCCGGGTTCACGGAGGAGGAGGCCGGCCGCTGGCGCTACGTCCCGCCGGAGGTGGCCACCTGCGCCCGACTGGCCCTGCACAGCCGCGAACTCGCGGTCGTGCCCGGGCTCTCCGACGCGGGGATCCCCACCATCGGCCGGCGCCAGCACCCCGACGGCGGGCGGATCATGGTCCCGGCCGGAACCGGTGGCCGCATCCATGGGGTGCTCGAGGTCGGCTGGCCAGGCCGGCTGGCCCCGCAGCCTCCTCAGATCCTGCGGCAGCTGGAAGCCATGGCCGAACTGTGCGCCCACACGCTCGGGGACCAGTCCGCCGACGTGCCGCCCCCCACCGCGCAGGCCTCGCACCTGGCGGGTGTCGCGGAACTGACAGACCTCACCGACCACCTCCACGACCCCGTGCTGATCCTCACCCCCCACCTCGACCCGGGCGGCCGGCTGTCCGACTTCCGCATCCACCACACCAACAGCCGCTTCGTGGACCCCGCCGGCCGGCCCCGCTCGCTCGTGACCGGCGCGCACTTCCTCGAGGCCTACCCGGCCGCCGCGGAGACCGGTGGCCTCTTCTCCAAGCTGGAGCGGGTCTATGCGACCGGCGAACCTTGCCGCGCGCCGCGCACGACGCTCACGGCCTACGTCGACGAGGTGCCCCTCACCTCGGTCGCCGACGTCAGCATCAGTCGGCACGGCTCCGCCCTCGTCCTCATCTGGAAGGTCGAGGACGAGACCGCACGGCTGGCCAGCCTCCTCCAGCACGCGCAACGTCTCGGCCGGGTCGGCGGTTTCGAGGAGAACGTCCGCACCGGCGCCATCACCTGGAACGGCCAGCTGTTCAGCCTGTTCGGGCTGCCCGCCACCGCCGCCCCCGTACCCCTGGAGGAGCTGGCCGACCACGCCCACCCCCACGACGTCAACTCCATCGGCCGGTTCCTGCGCACGCTCCTGCACCGGCTGCGCGAGTCGTCGGTGGACTTCCGGCTGCGGCGCCCCGACGGCATCACACGCCACATCCGGATAGTGGCCGAACCCGTCCTTGACGAGCAGGGACGCCTGCATTCCGTACGCGGCGCCTGCCAGGACGTCTCGGCGCAGCACTGGACGGAGGTGGCCCTCGCGGCCACGCGGGACCAACTCGCCAGCAGCGAAGCCGAATCCGCGGACCGGACCAGACTCGCCCTGCAGCTCCAGCAGGCCATCATGCCCCCCGCCCCGGCCGCCATGGAGGTCCCCGGCATCCGCATCGCCGTCCGCTACCGGCCGGCGGAGTCGCAATCGCTCGTCGGCGGCGACTGGTACGACGCGGTCGTGCTGCCCGACAAGAAGATCCTCATCAGCGTCGGGGACGTGGCCGGCCACGGCATCCAGGCGGCCACCGGCATGGTCGTCCTGCGCAACGCGCTGCGCGGCCTGGCCGTCACCGGCGCCGGCCCCGCGCAACTGCTCTCCTGGCTGAACACCGTCACCTACCACCTCACCAGCCATCTGACGGCCACCGCCGTCTGCGGGATCTACGACCCCGACACCCGGTTCCTGCGCTGGGCGCGTGCGGGCCACCTGCCCCCGGTCCTGGTCAGGGGGACGCAGGCCCGGGCCTTCCCCCTCGCCTCGGGCACGCTCCTCGGAGCCCTTCCCGACGTCACGTACGCGGAAGAAGAAGTACAGCTGGAACGCAAGGACATCCTGCTCATGTACACCGACGGCCTCGTCGAACGCCGGGACGCCTCCGTCACGGACTCCCTGGCCCAACTGCTCGCCGTGGCAGCACGCCCCGCGGTCTCCCTGGAGAAGTGCCTCGACAACCTGCTGACCTACAGCACTTCCGACACGGACGACGACACTTGCCTCATCGGTGTCCGGGTCCACTGACCGTCCCGAGGGCGCGTAGCCTTCGGGACGGTGGCGGGCGGCGGGCCGGGGACGAGCCGCGCTGAAACGATGCGAGGGAGTACAGGTGGAGCAGCAGGTACGGGTACGGCCGGACGAGGACGGAGTCCGCGTCATCGTGTGCGTGGGGGAGTTCGACCAGGACACGCTGCAGCCGCTCAGGGAGTCCGGTGCGCAGGCCGCCACCGACCCGGACGTACGCAGGATCGTCCTGGACGTCAGCCAGGTCGCCTTCGCCGATTCCTCCATGCTCAACCAGATGCTGCTCCTGCTGCGCACGGGCCGCCTGGTGCTGGCAGGCCCGGTTCCCCCTCAGCTGGGCCGGCTCCTGGACCTCACGGAGGCCCGGGACCTGTTCCCGGTCGCCGACAGCGTGGAGGCGGCGAGCAGCCTGTAGGCCGCGAAACGCGCATCGCGCGCCGGCCGCCGGCCGGTCTACCAGGTGACCGGTAGTGCCACCGGTCCTCGGATGAGTACGTCCTTCTGCCAGGCCACGTTGCCGGGATCGATGGCCAGCCGCAGGTCGGGGAGGCGCGTGATGAGGGTGGTCAGCAGCAGTTCGGCTTCCACGCGGGCCAGCAAGGGGGCCACGCAATGGTGGGGGCCGTAGCCGAAGGCCAGGTGGGGCGGGCCTTTGCGGTCGATGTCGATCCGGTGCGGCGCGGGATAGCACCGTTCGTCCCAGTTCGCTGCCACGTAGGAGACGTAGACGGCCTCGCCACGGCGGATCAGGACGCCTCCCACCTCGACGTCCTCGGTGGCGATGCGGGCTTGCCCCACGCCGTGCTTGTGGGGGATCCAGCGCAGCAGTTCCTCCACGGCCGCCGGTACGGCGTGCGGGTCGGACCGCAGCCGGCTCCTCAGGCTGTCGTCGGTGAGCAGGAGGTAGACCATGTTGGAGGTGTGGTTGCGTACCGCGTGCCAGCCGTTGATTCCCATCAGCGTGGCCAGTGCGAGGAGTTCTTCCTCCTCGATCCTGCCGCTCTCGACTGCGGCTCCCAGTTCGCTGATGAGGTCGTCCTGCGGCCGGAGCCGGCGTTCGCGGGCCAGTTCGAGGAAGGAGGCGCGGACTTCTTCTTTGGCCTGCCGGGCGCGCTCGACCCCCGCTTCGTCTTTCGCCCGGGTGAGGATGGCGTCGGCCCACGTGCGCAGGCGCGGCCGGTCGGCCTCCGGCACGCCCAGCAGAGCTCCGATGACGTGCAGGGGGAACGGGGAGGTCACGTGTCGGACGAGGTCGGCGGGCGGCCCGGCCGCGACCATGGCGTCGATGTGTTCGTCGAGTACGGCTTGGGCGCGCGGGCGCAGGGCCGCCATGGCGAAGCGGTTGAACGCCGAGGAGACCACGGAGCGGACGCGGGTGTGGTCGGGCGGGTCGACGAAGCTGACCGCGCGGTCCAGCGGGACGAGGTACCTGTTCATGCTGGGCAGCGGCCGGCCGACGATGTCGCGACTGAACCGGGGATCGGACGTGACGAACCGGACCGCGTCGTGCCGTGTCGCGAGCCAGCACTCGCCCGGGGCTCCGTGGGGCAGCCGCACCCGGATGACCGGTTCGGCCTGCCCCAACGCCTCGCGGAGAAAGGGGTCGAAGTCGAGCGCAGCCAGTTCTGACGCCTCGTACAAGGGGGCGGTTCCGTCCTGCATCACTGGCTCCTCGCCGGCTGGTCATGGCGCAGCGGTGTGAGCTGCTCGATGTCGTAGCGGCAGCGCAACGCGGCGATGGCGCTGTGGTCCACGGGCCCGTCGGCGGACAGGATCTCCAAGAGTTCCTCGAAATAACGCTCGTGGTCCGGGGGCGGGGACGACTGGAAGAACATCCGGGCCGGGACGCCGGTGGGGTTGGCGAAGGCGTGCGGGCAGCCCGGCGGAACCAGGATGACCGTGCCGGGCGTGGCGCGGACCACACGCTCACCCTTCGGCGACTGCCATCCCCGCCAGCCGTCCGGGGTGCGCACACGCGGCTCGAAGGCGAGGACATCGAGCTCGCCCTCAAGGACGTAGAAGAGTTCCTCGCTGCGCGCGTGGACGTGCGCACCGACGTCGAAGCCCGGTGGCACGAGCACCTCGAAGCTCGATGCGAGGCGTGACTGTGCGCCGGTCACTTTGAAGGTCACATGCTGGGCAGCGGCACGAAGGGTACGTCCCTCGCCGGGGGGCACGATCAGCCCGCTGTCCGCCGCCGATGGGGCGGCGGCGGGGGAGTAGCCGGTCATCGGGTTTCCTTCCGTACGGGTCACGGCGTGCGGCTCCATCGGCCCAGCGCCATCTCGGCCGTGATGCCCGGGCCGAACCCGGCCAGGAGGCCGCGCGCCTGGTCGGGGGCGCCGCCCTCGTCGAACAGCCGGCGCAGAGCGTCCAGTACGACGGCGCTCGCGATGTTCCCGTACTCGGTGAGCGTGGCCCGGCTGTGGCGGAACGCCTCGGGCTTGACGTGGAGGAAGGTGCTCAGGTCGTCCAGGATCCGCGGCCCACCGGCATGCACGATGTAGAAGTCGAGGTCTTCGGCATCCCAGCCGTGCCCCTCGGCGAGGTTGCGCAGCACGGGGGCGAGCGGCTCCATCGTGCCCGGCACCCGCTTGTCCAGCAGGAAGTGGAAGCCGGTGGACCGTACGTCGTACGCGATCCAGTCCTCCGTCCCCGGGACGAGGTACGAGGCGTTGCGCTCCAGGCGGATGCCGTGGCCACCGGTGCCGCGGACGACCGCGGCGGCCACGCCGTCGCCGAACAGGCCATTGGACAGCAGCGATCCGATACCGATGTCGGTGGGCTGGTAGCACAGTGAGCAGAACTCGCATGCCACGATCAGCGCGTTCGCCCCCGGATAGGCCGTGCAGAAGTCGTGTGCCCGGTTGATCGCCGCCCCGCCTGCCGCGCAGCCCAGCTGAGCGATCGGCAACTGCCGTGTATGGGAGGGGAATCCCATCGTGTTGATCAGCCAGGCGGTGAGCGAAGGCATCATGAAACCGGTGCAGGACACATAGATGATCACGTCGATCTCCGCGGCCCGCAGCTCGCCGTCCTCGAGCGCGCGCCGCACGACCAGCGGTACGCGGGACTTCGCCTCGGCCGCATACAGCCTGTTGCGTTCCTCGAAGCCCGGGTGCGCGAGCGTCTCGCCGACCGGCTGCACGAGATGCCGGGTCCGCACCCCGGTGTTCTCGATCAGGCGTAGCGCGAGGCCCAGTTGGGGGTGGCCGGCATGCCGCGAGCGTGCGAGCTCGAGCGTCTCCTCCATGGTGATGACGTGCTCCGGAACGGACACGGCCGGCCGACACAAGGTCGCCATGCAACACCCCTACCCCACCGGCACGCGAGTGCCTCTGCTGACCTGGACGCGTCCTTAACGATCACTGTCCGCCCAGGTCACCCATTCGTACCCATGCGTCGTATAAGTGGGCCGAGTGGGGAGGGGGCCTGTGAGTACCTGCACCCATTTGGGCGAAAAACTCGGTGTGACGTCGTGTTCCGAGGCGAGCCATGGTCTGTTCAAGGAAAACAGGCTCAAAGAAGGGGACGGAACGTTGCATCCAAGGCGTATCGGAACGATCCTGGGCGCAGCCGCGCTGACCGTGCTGACCATCCCGGCCAACGCTCACGCCGCAGCAGTCGCTTGTGGCGGAGGTGTGTCGACCGGTCGTGTAGCCGTCAATGGCTGCATCAGTGCCCAGCGGGGATCCGCCGGCAGGTTCCCCACTCGGGAGATCACGTCGTACATCAAGGCGCGCAATGCCGGAAAGAAAGGAGTGAATGTCTCTTACGAGGCATTCTTTCGCGTCGTCGACGGTGGTCACTGGGAGAAGTTGGGCAGCGGTCGCGCCTACGTCCCGGCCGGCGAGACCATCGGCCCTGTCGAGGTGGGGAGCACGACCCGCGTATGCGGCCCCGTGAAGGTCGAGATCCGAGTGCATGCCCGGGCCGACGGCGCTGCCTGGAGCGGCTGGTCTCCCGCATCCACGAAGCAGTGCCAGACCTGAGCCCGCCCCCGCGACTGCGGCGCGTCCGTCCGACTGACAGGCCCGCTCGGATCGCAGTGCCGCCCCGGGCTATTCCGGTGCCCCGCCGGGCGCCGGAATGACACCAAGCTGCTGAAGGAAGCCGAGGAGATCCTTCTCCGCCCACTTTTCGGCGAGCTTGCCGTTCTCGATGCGATGAATCACTGTCGCGGTCATCGTGATCGGCTTACCGGTGGCAGGGATGCCTGGGAGGTCCCGCTCGTGCACTCCACGAGCTGTCAGCCGAGTCACGACCTTGTCGCCCTCCGCGATCTGGTCCTCGATCTCGTGGGTTCCGGGTGTGGCGTCCCAGAACAGGCGGAATGCCTGCTTGAGACCCTCGCGGCCGGGTGCGATCCCCGGAAACAGCGGCGGCGAGTGGTCCTGGTAGTCCTCGGCCACGAGTTCGTCCATGGCATCCAGATTGCCCTCGTCGATCTCCCGATAGAACCGGCGAACCAGCCCCTTGTTCTCCTCTGTGGACACGGGAACCCCTCTGCGCGCTCGCGTCACGTCGCCGGAACGACATGAACGGCATGAACGACATGTACGCCCCGAATCGTCACCTCGGGCCCCCCGTCGACACCCACGGCGCGCCATGCGAACGCGGACGTTCACTCGGAAGCGGCTCCTGGCTGAACAGGCTCCGCGCGGGAGGTGTTCACCACGTCGCGTGCAAGGTCTGCGGTGAGCGGTGGATCAAGGTGGGACGCATGGTCGGCGAGGGAGCGTCGGGATCCAGGCGCAGGCCCGGCAGCCGACGGGTGAACAGTTCAAGGGTCAGGCGCAGTTGTTCACGGGCCAACTGCGAGCCGGGGCAACCGTGGGGCCCGTGGCCGAAGGCCAGGTGGTGGTGACCGGCGGGGCGGCTCATGTCGAACCGGTCGGCTCGCTCGTACCGGTCCTCGTCCCGGTTGGCCGACCCGTAGGCGACCAGCACATTGGCGCCGGAAGGGAGCTTCGTGCCGGCGAGCGACACCGGCCGGGTGGCGGTGCGGCGGAAGGCCTGTACGGCCGTGTCGTAGCGTGCCGCTTCCTCCACGGCGGCCGGTACGAGCGCCGGATCGGCGCAGAGCATCTCCCACTGCGGCCGGTCGCGCAGCAGATGCAGCAGAGTGCTGCCGATCATCGCGCTGGTGGTGAGGAATCCGGCGATCAGGAGGTTCTGGAGGTTCGCCACCAGCTCGTGGCGCTGCTCCAGGGTGAGTTCGCCGGCGCCGGGAGCCAGCGCCGCCACCATCGCCGAGCACAGATCGTCCCGGGGAGCGGCGCGCCGGTCGCGTACGTATCCGTCCAGCAGGTGCTGGAGTGCGACGACGTCCTCGGCGGCGGCCGCCTGCGCCTGCGGCGGCATCGGCCGAAACAGCAGTTCTTCGGCCCGGTACCCGCCGTGCACCGCGGCGGGCACGTCCGCCGGGTCCAGCCCGATGAGCCGGCCGACCACCTGCCCGGGCAGCCGCTGGGCGTACGCCTCCACCAGCTCGGCCGAGCCGTCCGCCGCGATGCCGTCCACCAGCTCCCGCGCGCACTGCCGGGCGTACGGCAGCAGGGCAGTCACGCGTGCGCCGGACAGTCCGCGGTTCAGCACGGCCCGGTGTCGCTTGTGCTCGGCGCCGTCCGTGGCGACGACGGTGGGACGCGGTGCGAACCCCCGCGGCAGGACACCGAGCGCCGCTTCCGAGAGCTGGATGTCCGGCAGCAGGGCGTTGGCGGAGGAAAAGTCCTCGGCGCGCAGCAGCACCTCCCGTACGTCCTGGTCCCGGGCCACCAGCCACGCGTCGAATTCGGGTACGTAGGTCAGCCCCTCGGCCCGGCGGGCGCGGGCGTAGAGCGGGTACGGGTCGCGGTACAGCTCGTCGCGCCTTGCCTGGTCGTGGGCCGGCACACGGACCTCCGGGTCGCGGTCGGTAGCGGGTCGCGGGGCGGCCCGCGCGGGTGAACTCCGGTGCCGGGCCATGATGCAGGAGCCCGGCCGCGCAAGGAAGTACGCCTCCGCAGTGCTTGACCGCATCCAGGGGCCGCTCTAAATTTAGAGAGCTCTCTAAGTTTTAGCGAAGGGGTGCGCGCGTATGCAGACGGTCGAAAAGGGGCTGCGTGAACAGCACAAGGCCCAGCGACGGCTCCGGATCCTCGATGCGACGCGCGAACTCCTGCGGGACAGCCCGGAATCGGTGATCACTACCGAGCGCATCGCCGAGCGGGCAGGGGTCGCCCCGGCCACCGTGTACAACCTGATCGGCCCGCGCGACAAGATCTGGGAGGCGCTCGCCGTCGGCTTCATGGATGAACTCGAGCGCCACCTGGCGGCTCTGGGAGCCGGAGCCGGAGCCGGAGCCGGAGCCGGAGACCCGCAGGAGGTCGTCGGATCGACCGTCCGGCTGCTCGTCGGCGACCCGGTCGTCTCGCGTCGCATGGTGCGTGAGTGGGAGGAAAGCGGCCTCGTGCTCGACCACAGTCCGCTCACCCAGCTCCGCCAGGCCATGGCGGATGCGCGGACACAGGGCCTCCTGCGCGCCGACATCGACACGGACGCGTTGGCCATCGTTGTCGCCACCGCCTGCGTGGGTGCGCTGCACCAGTGGGTCGCCGCCCTGATCGATGACGACCGGTTCCTGGCGCGTGCCCTGTTCGCGCTGGACGTCGCACTCGCCGCCGCGGCCGCGGATCCCTACCGCGAGCAGTTGCTGGCGCCACTGCGAACACGAGGCGCCGTATGACGGCCGGCGCAAGGCCACGGCCCCGGAGCTTCGAGGGCCACGGCGGGATCCTGCTCGCGACGGATGAGTGGGGCGAGGCGTCCTCGCCGCCGCTCGTCCTGCTGCACGGCGGCGGCCAGACGCGCCACGCCTGGGACCGGACCGGCCCTCGGCTGGCCGCACGGGGGTGGCGGGTCATCGCCCCGGACCTGAGGGGGCACGGCGCCAGCGAATGGTCAGACGATGGTGACTACGACCTCGACCTGTTCGCCGACGACGTCCGGGCGCTCGTCGCCGGCCTCGGCGACCGGCCCGTGCTCATCGGTGCCTCGCTCGGAGGCCTGAGTTCGCTGCTCGCCGCCGGAGAGGCGCCCAGGGCGGCGATTCGCGCTCTGGTGCTTGTCGATGTCGCCCATCGGCCGGATCCCCGCGGGGTTCGCCGGATCGTCGAGTTCATGCGCCGCCGGCCGGACGGATTCACCAGCGTGGGGGAGGCGGCCGCGGCGGTGTCCGCCCACCTGCCGCATCGCCCACATTCGGACGACCCCGAGGGGATACGGAACAACCTGCGACGCCACGGCGAGCGCTGGGTCTGGCACTGGGACCCCCGGATGCTGGACAGCTTCGAGGGCCGGATGGATCCACCTGGTATGGCGGAGCGTCTCCTCGACGCCGCGCGTCACACCGACGCGCCGATCCTGCTCGTCCGTGGCGGGATCAGCGATGTGGTGCGTGAAGACATCGCCGAGGAGTTCTGTGATGGGGTTCCCCACGCGCGGCGCGTCGATGTGGCCGGCGCGGGGCACATGGTGGCAGGCGATCGGAACGAGTACTTCATGGATGCGATCGTCCCGTTCCTGGAAGGGATCGAGCGAGCGTGAGCAGCCCGCCCCGGAGGCTGTGGCCCGCCTCGCGGGTCAGGAAGACGGGCTCCGCGGGCGGCGGAGGCTCGAGTCCGGGCCTTCCTCGCTCATCGCGTGGTTTCCTCCGTGGTCTCCTTTTTCAGGATGCAGCGTTCCCCGCTGTCGGGATCACCGATGTACGTCCAGAGCGTCGGGGCCGCGATCGTGCCGGTCGCCTCGTACTCGGTGCCCACGCCGCCCGGGCCGAATTCGATGCGAACGGTCGACTGCGCTGGCCCGCCCTCGATCGGTGATCCCGACTCGAGGTCCCAGGTCCCCGTACCCGTCTTGACCGGGGTGAGACCGAAGCCGGAGCCGGCCTTGCTCTCCGGGTCGATGTAGTCACCACAGGCGGACGAGGCGCTGAACGTTCCGTCCCCGGCCAGGACAAGGCTGCCGCCCTGTTCGTCTCTCCACACTCCTGCGAGCTCTGCACTCGTCAGCACGATGGCGTCGCCCGGAGCTCCAGGGGCCCAGATGCGCCCCATGCCGATCAACGTGACCAGCGCCGCCACCGGCGCGAAGAGAATGGCCAGGAGTACGGATGCGGCGCAGCCCAGGGCTCCGGTGCAACCGGCGATGGCAAGCCACTTCCCATGGCGCCGGGGCGGGGCGGAACCCCAGGTCGCGGTCGGCGCCGTCGGCCGGCGTTCAGCGGTCGGCATGGGTCCCCCTCGGCCTTGAAGTCGACCAGGGTTCCGGTCGGCAGCGCCATCTTGCACGAGCCCCGACCGGGCACCCGCAGCGGGGGATCGATCAGACCTGGTCCCTCGAGCCCCACGTGGTGTACGCGTCTCCCGGCGACGACAGGGCGGCGGTCCTCGCGGTGCTCCCGGACAAGAAGCGGCTGCCACGCGGCGGGATCATCCCGACGGAGGCCTGGGCGGCAGCCGGTAGCACCATGCGTAGCTCGGGTGGGGGACGCCGGGCGGGTACTCGAAGTCGACCTCGCCGAGGCATTCGAGTCCCGCCCGGCGGCAGACCCCGTTGGAGGCCGCGTGGTCCGTGCCCGGGAAGGCGTGGATGGTGGCGCGGGTGCCGTGGGTGCGGACGTACGCCAGGAGTTCGGTCAGTGCGGCCACCGCCAGCCCCCGCCCCTGGAACTCGGGCAGGATCCCCCAGCCGGTCTCGTAGACCGGCTCGCCCTGCCAGTCGCGCTCCCAGAAGCCGACGGTGCCGACGCTCTCCCCGGAGGGTTCCAGCACCACGCGGAACATCCGCCCGGCGGCGGGCTCCCGCGCGCTCATGGCCTCGTACCGGCGCTGCCGGTCGGCCAGTTTCTGTGGGGACTCGGGGCCGCCCAGGTACTCGGTCATCACGGGCTCGTTCTTGCGCTCCAGGAGCCAGAAGTCCCCGTCGCCCCACGGCTCCAGCCGCACACGTGTCTCCATGGGGGCTCACCTTATGCGGCCGGGCGTACGGCGGTTCGGATTTATCCTTGGTTCCACTTGGCGCGGTCACGGTCGCGGTCATTGCACCGGTACATGGTCGGCGGAGGTCGGGGACGTACTGCAGGCGACTGGGCCCAGGAGCAGACCGGGTGGATGATCACCTCCCGTACGATGGGGCTCTGTAGCCCTGGACGCGGTTGATTTCCCGCTGGCTGCAGACCGTGCGCCGCCGGCTGACGGCGGTCACCGCCTCCAGTACACCTCCTGACATCACGCCGCTGCGTCGGGGCACCGCCATCAGGTCGCGCATCGCCAGCCGGGTGTCACCTATTGGAAAGAATCCGCCATGACCGAGCAGGCGCTGGAGCGCATCGCCGGATACGAGCGCCGGTTCAACACGCTTTTCGAGGACTACTTCGACGCGCTGAGTGCCCGGCTCGATGCCCCGACGTTCAGCCGTTTCGCCCCGGAATGTCTGGAGTTGCTGCGGGATCTTTCCCTGCGCGGCGGGAAGCGGATGCGGGTCGTCCTGCTTCATGAGGCGGCACGCCTGGTCGCTGCCGATCCGGTCGAAGGACTGGACGCCGCAGCGCTGAGCATCGAGCTGCTGCAGACCCACGGTCTGGTGCACGACGATCTCATAGATGACAGTCCCACCCGCCGGGGCGGCCCCTCCACCTACTACGCCTACCGCGAGCGGTTCCCCCGCCACCCGCAGACGGCCCTTGGACTGACCGTGCTCGCGGGCGACCTCGCACTCGCCCTGTCTCTGCAGGTACTGCTGGACGCGAAGGTCCCCGTCGCGATGCGGCAGGCCATGGTCGAGGCACAGACGCGGGCGGCAGCCGACACGTTCGTGGGCCAGATCATCGACCTGGAGCGCGATTTCGCGGCCACCCCGGACGAGGACGTCCTGCACTGCGTCGCCGATTACAAGTCCGCCCGCTACTCGATCCTCCTGCCTCTGCAACTCGGACTGCTGGCCGCGGGTGAGCAGCCGGCGCACTTCGAGCGGGAACTGCGCCGGTACGCGCGTCTGGTCGGGATGTGCGGGCAGATGCGCGACGACTATCTCGACCTGTTCGGGGACGCGGCCACCATGGGAAAGCCGACCGGCATCGACATCCGCGACGGGAAGCACAGCTACACGGTCAGTGCTCTGCTGTCCTTGGCGAGTGGCGCCGATCGTGGGGTGGTGGAAGCCGCACTCGGCGACCCGTCCTGCACGCCGGAAACCATCGCCGCTGTCCGGGAGATCGGTGAACGCTGTGGTGTGACGGTCAGGATGCAGGCGGACATGCGGCGCTGCGCCGAGCAGGCTTCGGCGGTGGCCGCCGGTTGGCGGCCACGGTGGCGTGAGGAGGCGGTCACGTTCTTCGAGCGCGTGCCGCTGTGGAGCGTCGGCAACCTCAACTTCTGACCGATCCGAGCAGTCGCACCGCCGTGCTCCCTCAGCTGGTGTGAAGGATCCGGAAGCGAGCGGGTTCCGCCGGATCTCGATCAACGACTTGGACGGGCGCCCAAGCCCATTGCCACACGCTGATGCCTGGCGTCCGGGAGAACCGGATCTGCCCGCGGGTGCCTTCGACTGCAACGCGCGGCCAGGAGTCGGCCGTGCGTGCCCGGTCCGCGCCGTGAGAACGCAGTGCGTCGGCGAGTACGGCGACCGTGTCGTAGCCCTCGAAAGCGACGAAGGAAGGCGCTTCGGCCAGCCGCTCGCGGAGGGCCGTCTCGACTCGTGCACCGAGTGGGCTGAGGCGCTCGGGCAGGTAGCGCAAGAACGGGATCGCGGTGCTGTCGTCGCCCAGCAAAGTCGCCCATTCGGCGAACTCCGGTTGCCCGGCCGGAGCGCCGATCATGATGTCGGCGAGGCGCTGGTCGCGGCGGACGGACTTGACGATCGGTACTGCCGGCTCCGGGTGGCCGACCAGAAGCAGGAGAGCTGTCGCGCGTTTGTCGACGAGTTCTTCGCACACGGCCGTGGGGGTGAGCGCGCGCATGTCGAGTTCGATGACGGCCCCGCCGCGTGGAGTGAGGTGGTCCCGCAGGATGCGGGCCCCGGATGCCCAGTAGACACTCGACTCGGCGGCTACGGCGATGCGAGTGTGGCCCGCGCCGAGGAGGAAGTCCGCGTAGATCTGCCAGCCGTGCGACTGCGCCGGGGCGAGGCGCGCGACCCATCGCGTGGGCTGTTCGGTGAGCGCGTCGATAACCGCTGACGAGCAGAGGAACGGCAGGCCGAGGGCGTCGGCCCTGGCGGCAGCGGCGCGAGCGACGACGCTGTGATACTCACCCGCCAGGGCAGCCACGCCCAGGCCAGCCAATTCATCCACGGCCGCCGCAGCCTTCTGTGGATCAGCCGCGGTGTCTCGGACCACCAGCTCGAGTGGTCTCCCGTCGATCCCGCCGGCGTCATTGACCTCGCGAACGGCCAGCTCGAGTCCGGCGAGCAAGTGCCGGCCTGCCTCGACCCAGCCAGGCCGAGTCAGCGGAACGAGAGCGCCGATCTGGACGGCTGACCCGGCAGTCCGCGCCGTGGCAGGCGGCGATGGTGGCGTACTCATGCGGTGGCTTCTCCCGTGCGGTGATTCGGTTGCAGCTTGGCCGGATCACCGGGTGGCACGGCCCGGCAGTACGCGTTCATCGCGTCTCGCCATGGCGGCGCGCACCTGGGTGACCATGCCGGACATTGCATCCACCACCATCGCCGACAGGCAACCGATTTATCTGTTCGCTGAGCTGCCCGCCGCTGTGCGCGCCGGGTTCAGGTTGTCCTACATTGCCGGGGAACGTCGGGGCCGATGGCAGGGCAGGCAGAGTCGAGGGCGACCAGCAGGCCGATCTTCTTGATCGTGAGCTGCCTGCGCAGCCGCTGAGGGACCTCGCTGTCGACCCGTTCGGCGATGAAGCGATCGAGGTACAGACTCGACTCCGCGTTGGTCAGCACGTCGTCCAGACCTACGAATTCCGACAGGGCGCTACCGAAGACGACCTTGTTGTACGTGTAGAGGATCTTCTCGTCCCACAGGTCGGCTACGAGGATGCGGACCGTCTTCGACGGACTCTCTGTCAGGGAGTCCAGCAGTGCGCCGAACATTTCGGTGTTGTTGTGCAAATTGAGCAGGAAGTTGAGGTTGTTGCCGACCAGAAACAGCTCGGGTTGGTACTGGTCGAAGATTTTCGGCATTTGAAAGTTTCGGGAACCGGTGATGTTCTCGTTGTAGGTGACGGTTCCCGTGAACCGGTCGGGCAGCAGCCTCCTGCTGTCCAGGGCGAGCTTCTCGGTAAGCCTCCGCACGTCTTGGACCTCGCGCAGCGATACGGCCTGGAAGTCCGCCAGCGGTGGACACAAGTCCCTTAGCTCTTTGGGGGAGAGGTCGAACAGCAGCGGGAAAACCCGGCCGGCCCGCAGGGAAGGATTCAGACATCCGCTCTCGTAAATCGTACGTGATCCATCACGCAAGCCGGCGCTGCGGTTCTGGCACCATGACGGGATGGAAGAGGCGCGGCAGATGGTCAGCTCGGGGTCACCACTCGAACCGCAGATCGGGTTCTCCCGCGCGGTGCGGGCAGGAACGTACGTAGCCGTAGCGGGGACGGCTCCGATCGGGGACGACGGTTGCACCGTTGGACCTGGCGATGTCTACGCCCAGACGACGCGGTGCCTGGACATCGCCGTGCGGGCGTTGCAGGAGGCAGGGGCCTCGGTCGGGGACGTTGTGCGGACCCGCGTCATGCTGACCGACGTCACGCAGTGGAAGGAGGCCGCGCGGGCGCACGGTGAGCGATTCGCTGCTGTCCGGCCCGCGTGCACCTTCGTCGAGGTTTCCCGCTTCATCGAACCCGATTGGCTCGTCGAAGTGGAAGTCGACGCGGTGATCGCCCAGGAACCGAGCTGAGGGCCCCGCTCCACGACGAGGCCGCGCTGGAACGGTACCTGGCCGGCCCGCGCCGGAACGGTGACATCGCCGCGTACCGCGACGGCGCCGGGCGCCCCCCGGCGGGATGCGCTGACGGACTACGTCGCGGGCAACCTCCGCACGATCCGCGACCGGCTGGCAGGCCCCCTCGCCGGGTTCGACCTGCGTTCGCTCGCTGACGGGGGCCTCCTTGGCCTGGCGGAGCGTTGGTGGGAGCAGCGGGCGAGGGTCCGAGTGGATTCGCGCGGCACACCGCCGGGGCTGAGCCGGGACCAGAAGTTGACATCCTCGACGCTTGCGAATTACCTTCGCATTACTTAAAGAGGTAAACCATCCACCTCCTTAAATATCCTCACCGCCTGGGGCAGCACCATCAGAGGAAGGGCACATACATGAACCCCGCCCAGCACGGAGCGGCCGTCGCAGCCGAGGCCGCCGCATTCGTCGCCACGGTCACGGCAGCCGACCTCTCCACCCCGGTGCCCACCTGCCCCGGCTGGACTCTCGGAGATCTCACGCGGCACGTCGGCAGCGTGCACCGCTGGTTCACCGAGCTGCTTCGCCAGCGCATCCAGCAACCGCCGACCAGCCGCGTGGTGGACCTGCGCCTGCCAGAACACCGCGACGCCTTCCCGGACTGGCTGGCCGCGAGCGCAGCGGAAGCCGTCGAGGTGTTCGCCGTCACCGACTTGGACGCACCGATGTGGGCCTGGGGAGTCGACCAGCACGCCCGGTTCTGGGTTCGGCGCATGCTCTTCGAGACCCTCGTCCACCGGGTCGACGCCCAACTCGCACTGGGGCTCTCACCGCACGTCGACCGCGTACTGGCGATCGACGGCATCGACGAGTTCCTCACCAACCTGCCGTTCGCCTCCTCCTTCGCGCCGCTGACCGCTCAACTGCGCGCCCCTGACCGGGCCATTCGCTTCAGCACCACAGACGGCGACGGCAACTGGCTGGTCGGCTTGCGCCCCGATGGCTTCGCCCTGGTCGCTGACAGCGCCGACCCCCACGCGGCGGAGGCCACCGTCCGGGGAACGGCGGCCGACCTCCTCCTGCTCCTCTACGGCCGCCTGGACCACCGGACCGACGCCTTCCACCTCCTCGGCGACCGGGACCTGCTCGCCCACTGGTTCGCCCACTCCGCCTTCTGACCAGAAACGAGCACCGGGTTCGTGGCGTCTGACAGAGCAGGACCTCAGCGCCCCAGGACGGCGGCCTCCGCGACGGCGACCCCAGCCCACCGTGGCCATCGCCAACGACTCCTTGCCCCTGGGATCGGCCGCAGATCAGCCAGGCCGCCTCCGTGGCATGCGGGCGGGGTAAACGGCCATGCCCGCCAGCGCAGGCTGCGCCTGCCCGGGCCGCCTCGGGCAGCCCCGCTCACGGGCGGACGCTAATTCGACAGCTCGCTCTCGTCGCTGACCCCGCCTCGCCCGCGCAGGAGCCCGCGCAGTCGTCCTCCCAGGCCGCCCGTGGGCCGGGTGCGGGTGTGGTGGTCGAGTTCCTCCAGCAGGCGCTGAGAGCGCTTGTCCACGCCCAGTTCGTCGAGGACCCGGTCGATCTCGGCGAGCAGCGCACCGTGCAACTGCCAGAGCGCCGGATCCTTGCGGGCATCGGCCAGCAGCAGGTGCGCGAGCCGGTCGCGGTGCGCCCCGGCCACGGTCAGCTCCGCAGTCAGGCGGGCCTCCGCCTCCTCGGCGTTGGCGCTGACCTGCGCGGTGATCAGCTGGGCGAAGCTCTCCACGGCGATGGCCGTGTGACGCAGCACCTGCTGCAGCGCGCTCGTGGTCTCGGGTCCGAAGAGCGGACCGTCGGGGCGGGCCTTGGCCAGGTCGGTGAGCGTACGACAGGCCACGCGGAGCACCACCGCGCAGATCTCCAGCGTGTCCAGTCCGGTGCGCAGCACCAGCCGGAAGAGCAGACCCTCCTTGACCCGCGGATTCAGCCGGAGGCTGTCCTCCGCCTGCCGGAGGGCGGCATCGACCTGCGCGATGTCGTTGTCGAGCCGGCGTGCCTCGTGCAGCCGGGCCGCGGCCTGCTCGACCTTGGCCGGTCCGGGGGGCTCCTCGCCGAGGTGATCGAGCAGTCGGCTCATACGGGTGGCGAGGTCGGTGATCGCGGCGCCCGCGGAGTCGACCCAGAGGGGTGGCGCGAGGAGCAGGTTGACCAGCAGCCCGACCGCCGCGCCGATCAGCGTCTCCAGGACCCGGTCCCACGCCGTGTTTGCGACCTGGGTGACGCCGAGCACGAGCATGGCGCTGATCGCGACCTCGGGCACGAACTCGTCGACGCGGACCAGGTGCCCCACCACCAGGGAGGCCAGGATGAGCAGCCCGAGGCTCCACCAGGTGAGGCCCACGAGCACGCTGAAACCGATGGCGATCAGGACGCCGACGATCACCGAGTTCACCCGCCGGATGCTGGTGGTCAAGGTCGAGTAGAGGGTGACCTGGACGACGAGCAGAGCGGTCAGCGGGGCGGTCAGGGGGCTCGGCTCGCTGCTGAGCTGGAGCGCGACGACGTAGCTGATGACGGCCGCCGCGGTGGAGCGCAGGGCCTGGACTGCGACCGGCTCGCGCCGGCGCCGAGCGACATGGGTGGCGAAGCTGCTGATCATTTCCGGCATACCTGAGCCCTTCCCGCGGTGGCCCCGGATGACGCGTTTCGGGCGGTTCTTCTCCCACGCCCGCGCCCCGGCCCCGGTGCGCCGGAGGGTTTTGCCGACCGGCGGGTGAACAGCCGCCGGGGCCGGGCAGGCGCGGGCCGACGGCGAGGCCCACTCCTACGGGTCGGCCCGTTTGCACGGGGCACCCACCCACTGACGAGAGCAAAGGAGAGCACACGGGCGGCACCAAGAAGGTCTCGCACCACCTGCTCGAACGCCTGCGCGCGTCGGGCGTGCCGCGCGTTCGGCTATCCGGGCGAAGGAATGCCTCCGCGCTCAGGGCCGCTGACGCTGACCGGGACACAGCAGCCCGGACCCGCGAGTGCGTACGCTGATGAACCGGGAGTGGCAGGCGAGATCTGGGGTGGCGGTGTGAGAGTCTCCGCCAGGCCCGGCTCTTGATCGCCACCCGGAGTGGTCTTCCGGCTGCCAGTGACGGCTCCTTCCAGGACGACGGCAACCTTTCGAGCAGCGGCGGCAACTGAAGCACTGACAGCCCGTCTCACCGAAGGAACGACATCACGTGTCTGCTTCATCCCACCGCCGCTCACCCGCCCGGAAGCGCGTGGCCCTGATCGGCGCCGCCTCCCTCGTGGCCGCCGGCCTCGCGGCCGTACCGCTGACCGTGAGTGCAGGCGCCGCCACCGTCGACCTCGCGCACGCAGTACTGCCCATCAATGACGGCTGGGCTGCCAGCGGCTCGGGCACCACTGGCGGACAGGCCGCCGACACGGCGCATACCTTCACCGTCTCGACTCGCGCCGAGCTGGCGAAAGCGCTCAAGGCCGGTCCTGCCGGCACCCCGCGGATCATCCAGATCAAGGGGGTGGTCAACGCCAACACCGACGATTCCGGCAAGCCCCTCAACTGTGCCGACTACGCAGCCGGCACGGGCTACTCGCTGAACGCGTATCTGAAGGCCTACGACCCAGCCAGCTGGGGTCGCTCCAAACTGCCCTCCGGCGCACAGGAATCGGCGCGTGCCGCGGCGCAGGCCCGGCAGGCCGCGCGCGTGGTCCTGAACGTTCCCTCCAAGACCACGATCGTCGGCGTGCCCGGCTCCGGCGCGGCGATCGTCGGCGGCAGCCTCCAGGTGAGTAACGCGGACAACGTCATCATCCGCAATCTCAGCTTCAGTGACACCCGCGACTGCTTCCCCCAGTGGGATCCGACCGACGGCTCGACGGGCAACTGGAACTCCCAGTACGACGCGGTCTCGGTGCGCCGCTCCACGCACGTCTGGGCCGACCACAACACGTTCGGCGACGGCCCGCACTACGACAGCTCGAACCCGTCCTATTTCGGCCGCGAGTACCAGGTCCACGACGGCGCCCTGGACATCACCAACGCCTCCGACCTCGTGACCGTCGAGTACAACCGGTTCACCAACCACGACAAGACCATGCTCATCGGCAGCAGCGACAAGGACACCAAGCTCCGGGTGACGCTCCATCACAACCTGTTCCAGGGGATCGTCCAGCGCGCCCCGCTCGCCCGGGTCGGCCAGATCCACCTGTACGACAACTACTACGACACGGCGACGCTCAACGGCTACGCCCACAGCTACAGCATCAACTCCCGGGCCAACGCCCAGATCGTCGCCCAGAACAACTACTGGGCTCTGTCCGGCGGCCGGAAGACTTCGCAACTGCTCAGCGGCGACGGCACCGGCGCGGTGGCGGGCAGCGGCAACCTGGTCAACGGCGCCGTGACCGACCTCGTCGCCGCGTACAACGCCGAGCACTCCAGCAAGAAGATCGCGACGGCCGTGAACTGGACACCGAAGCTGAACGCAGGCCTGGAGCCCGCGAGCGGTCTGCCCGCCAAGCTCACCAAGACCACGGGCGCGGGCGTACTGAACGTGACGGGCGGCAGCACCGCCACTCGGTAGCGGCGTGATGGCCGCTCAGCCGCCTCGTCGTCCCCGGCGCTGCCGGGGCACCGCGACCGCATCACGCCCTTACATCACCGCGCTGGCCCTCGGCGTCACGGCGACGGCGAGCGCGGGGTGCCCTCTGGAATCCCGGCACGTGTGTGCCGGGGTGACGGACACCGCATGTTCGTGCCGACGGTGCGGCCGGACGGGGATTCGCTCCGTCCCGGCTGGCTGCCGGGGCGGAGCGAGGGGGTGTACGGGGTCGGGTTCAGCGGGTGCTTGCGCGCCGGCGCCGGCGGAGCAAGGCGGCACCGCCCGCGAGGGCGAGTGCCGTGCCGGAACCGCTGGCAAGCAGCAGGGTGGAGGACGAGGCGTCGTCCGCCTTGCGCTGGAGGCCGTAGCCGCTGGAGTAGCCGTTGGTGTCGTATTCCGAGCCGGGGAGCTTGTCGGCGTAGCGGGCCTTGACCAGTTTCTGGTAGTCGCTGAGCGACACCGACGCCTGGCCGCCCAGTCCTTGCCGGGCCTGGTCGTTGAGGGGCTCGACGGTGGTGAGCTTGAGCTGGTACCAGCCGCGGATCTGCGGCTCGACGAAGACCAGCGTGCCCAGGGTGGCCTTGCTGGCGTATGCGGCGTCGCTGTCGCCGTCGCGCACGGCCGCCAGGTGCCAGCCGCCGCCCTGGGTGGGGGCGAGCATGACGGTGGCGTTGCGGCCGTTGACGGTGATGCTCAGCGAAGAGACCAGCTGCGCCAGCTTGATCGCCTCGGTGGGCAGTGGCCGGGCGGTGCCGGCGACGAACCCGGGGGTGATCTCGTTCAGCGCCACCGGGTCCTTGATCGTGAAGACCGGGAGGCCCTGGCACGGCTCGGCCGTTTCGGGGATCGTCTCCACCTGCCCGCCGGCGCCGCCGGTGGGCAGCGGGCTGCGCAGGAAGCGGCAGACGGCGTTGCGGACGTCGGTGGACTTCACGGCGTTGAGGGCGGCCTGGTAGTCGGGGATGTCGGCCGGGAGAGGGTCCTTGGTCGGGGCCGCGTGCGCCGGACCGACGACGGACAGCAGTGCGGATGCACTCAGTGAGATGACGATGGACAGACGGGAGAAGCGAGAGACCGCCCGCTTGTTGGACGTTCGGGTGCCGCTGGTGTCGCGCATGTCGCCTGCCTTAGCGAGAGATGCCGATGCGGGAGTGGGTCCACTTGGACGAACTGTTGCTCACGTAGTCGTTGTAGTTCCACCACGTGTACGTGGTGGTGTCCGGCCACGGGTCGGCCACAGCGATCGTGCTATTCGACGTGTCGAAGCCGTAGACCACGTTCATGTGGCCGCCACCGGACGTCCACCCGATGCGGGCACCGATCGGCCGGGCCGCCTTGACGTCGGTGTACACCTGGTTGAACGTGGCCGCGCTGCTCAGGCCCGAACCGGTGTGGGCCATGCCGAGACTGCTCCAGCCCCTGGCCATGTCGTCGAGCGTGGCGGGCTGGTTGTTGCAGCCGTAGGAAGGCTGGGCCCGGTTGCAGAAGTCCGTCTGTGTGGAGCCGAAGCCCTGGAACTTGGCGATGGTCAGCCCGGAGGCGACCCAGCACCACTGGGTCTTCTCCTGCTTCAGCATGCTGATGGTGTCCTGACCCGCTTCCGCGTGAGCCGTGCCTCCCGCGGCCGCGAGCGATCCCAAGG